>DATEOX010000089.1:0-3898 GCA_035273585.1 Thermoanaerobaculia bacterium | reverse complement strand
CGCCGGCTTCGACGGCCCCGGCGCCGGCGGCAGCGGGCGAGCAGCTTTGCGCGCGCTGCGGGCATGGGGAGTCGGGGCATCCGGTGCGCTACGTCTGCGACAAGTATCCGCATCCCGATCCGCTCCGGATCTGCGGCTGCGAGGCCGAGCATCTGGACGATCCCTGCGCTGCCTGCGGCCACACGGCGCGCCATCACAAGCCGCGGCACCGCTGCCGCGCGGCGGGCGACGACTGCCACTGCTGGGGCTTCGCAGAACAGTAGGCCGGCACGGCCGGCAGCGTTGGTTGGCCAAGCCTCCGCCGGTGTCGTCGCGTCGAGGTCGTTTTCTGCCGTGCCTACCTTGGAAGGAGCTTCGCGGTGATTGTGTTAGCCTCGCCCGGAATGGACGGCTCCGAGGGACAGCATCCGGCGATCCGCGGTTTGAAGACCGTCTGCCGCTGCAACAACATCAAATACCGCACCATCGAGCGGGCCATCCGCGAGGGGGCGTACACCCTCTCCCAAGTCGCGGCGCGCACGACGGCGACCACCGGCCACTGCGGCGGGAGCTGCACGCCGGACGTCCAGGAGATGCTCGCCGCGCTCGGTCCCAAGCAGCTCCTCGCCGCGCAGAGCGCCGGCGCCAAAACGAACGAGTGGTGGGTACGCAAGAAATGACCAAGAAGCTGACCGTCTGGCTCAAGCCGACGTGAACGAGCTGCCGGAAGGCGGTCGCCTACCTCGCCGACAAGGGATTCGAACTGGAGACGCACAACCTGGCCAAAGAGCGCCCCACGCGCGAGCTGCTCGGGGGCCTCATCGATGAGCATGGGCTGGAGAACGTCATCAGCGTCCGCAGCCCGGCCTTCAAGGCGCGCGGCCTCGATGCGGCCAAGCTGACGAAGAGCAAGGCCATCGACCTGATGCTCGAAGAGCCGAACCTCATCCGCCGGCCGCTCGTCATCGGCGGACGCGACGTCGTCTTCGGCTTCGACGCGGCGGCGTACGACCGGCTGGACGAGAAGAAATGACGATGATGTCCCCCGCCGCGCTGGCCTTGGCGTCCATCACCGTGATGCTCTGGATCCTCTGGAGCGATAGCCTCCGCTCGCGGAAGCCGTCGCCGATCCTCTACACCATCCGCATCGGGCTGTTCCTCGTCGTGGCCGGCATCCTCATCCTCAACCTCATCCGTCATCCGGCGTCGTTCGACGGCGCCGGGCGGGCGCTGGCAATCGTGGCGGCGCTGATCGGGGTGATGGGGGCAGGATATTTCGCCCGAAAGCTGGTCAGACGCGCCGGATAGGAGTCTTTACTTCGGGAAATCTAGACAATCCTTCCGGAATGCATTATGATTCGCAGTGGGTCTGGTCAGGGTTGGCAGCTCTCCGAGCGGGAACTTGGATCTGACAACACACAGTCGCGGGGCCTGCGAATCTCTCTCTCGATCTCCAGCGACTTCTCTCACAGACGAGGCAAAGCCTTCTGCCTCGCAGCGTCGATCCTACCGGACCCACTTTTTTTTCTCCCTCCTGACGACGCCCTTCCGCGGTCTGCCGTACTGACGGCATGCGTCGCTCACTCCTGATCCTCTCCCTTCTCCTGACCGTCGCTGCTCACGCCCAGACGCGCATCGGAGTCTTCCTCGGCACGCAGCCCTACGAGAGCTCCTCCGATGATCCGCGCTACCTGCCCGGCATCGAGCTCCTCGCCCAGCGCGGCCGCCTCGGCGGGCACCTCGCCGTCGACTACGCCGATCTCGCCGCCGGCAAGCTGATCGCCACGCACGTCGACGCCGCCTGGGTCCACCCCCTCGGCGAGCGCGCATCGTTCCTCGTCGGCGCTGGCCCGACCTACGTCATCGTCGGCGGCGGCACGAAGCTGACCTGGAACGCCGAGGCGGAGCTGGCCCGTCGCTGGGGCAGCGTCGAGGGCTTTGTGCGCATCCGCAAGTACGACTTCAGCTTCCCCGTCTTCCGCGACCGTCCCGCCAGCCCGAAGGGACCGGCCGGATACGTCGGCGTGCGGTTTACGCTGATCCCGTGACTCGGCGCAGTGTCATCCTGAGGCGCGAAGACGCCGAAGGATCCGTACCGATCTCGCGCGGCGCACGAAGGTGCGGATCCTTCGCCGTCTGCGCGGCTCAGGATGACAGGGGCAGCAGCTCCTCCCACAGCTCGTCGAAGCTGACCCCGACCGGCGGCCGGAGCGCGGGCCCGGCGAGGAGGTCGCGCAGCTTGCGCGAGATCGGCGAGTCGAAGCGGTACGCCGAGCCGCCCTGCGCGATGTAGACGGCGCTGGCCTGCTGGGCCAGGGCGCGGGTCACGTACAGCTTGCAGTCGCGGACGAGCTTCCGATAGGCGCCGTCCGCCGGCTCGGGCTCGATCGCGACGCAGTGCCGCAGGAAGGCGCGGCAAGCCTGCAGGATGAGGTGGAGATCGACGGCGCCGCTGCGCTGGAGGATGCCGCTCCGCTCCGTGGCCACGTCCTCCAGCAGCGACTCGGCGATGCCGATGAAGACCGCGGTAAAGGACAGCGTCGACCAGTGCCGATTGTTCGGGCCGTCGAGGATGCCGTGATAGCCGAGGGGGCCGACCACGCGGGCGCCCTCGAAATGGAGGGAAACGCTCTCGCTGCCGCGCATCCCCATCGCGTTCCACGGCCCGGCGGCGCGGGTCGTCTCCGGCTCGCCGGCCACCAGCCAATAGTCGACGATGCCGCGCGCGTCGCGGGCGGCGGCCATGTGATAGCTGGCCGCGGTGCCCATCGAGCAGAAGCTCTTCGTCCCGTACAGCCGCCCCTCCCGCACCTCGGCCCGGGAGGCCTTCACGTCGCCGCCCGCCTCCGCCTCGGAGTTCGCCACGCCGAAGATCCGTCCGGCCAGCGCCTCGCCGAAGGCCCAGTCGCGCTGCTCGAGGAACGCCGTCCGCTGCGCCGCCGGGACGTGGCGCGGATCGAGGAGCCAGTGGGCGAGCACGGAGGTGTGCATCCCGAGCATCAGCGCTGTGGACGGCGAGCCGTGCGCCAGCACGCGCAGCGTCTCCAAGGTGCCGCCGAGCCGCTCGCCGTAGCCCTCGGGAACGTTCAATCCGAGGAGGCCCTCGGAGACGACGAGGTCGAGCGACGAGGCGGCGAAGCGGCCGGCCAGGTCGTGCTCCCGCTCAGCGGCGGCGAGGCGCGGGACGAGGGCCTGCGCGGCGGCCGGCGCGAGGCGGTTTGCGGTGGTGGTCTCGCTCTGCATCGAGGATGTCCTCCAGGGTGGTCTGCTCCAGGATCGCGGCGATCGCGTCGCGCACTTTGCGGAAGAGCTGGTGGTACGCGGGCGAGGCCTCCAGGGGGCTGGGCTGATAGAAGTTCTCGCTGACGCTGCGGCTGGGGGCGAGGGGGCCGTCCATGGCCCGCATGACGTCCGCGATGACGATCTCCGCCGCGGGGCGGGCCAGGCGGAAGCCGCCCTCCGCGCCGCGGCGGGAGACGACGAAGCCGGCCGCGGTCAGCTTGCGCAGGATCTGCTCCAGGAACGCCCCCGGAACGGCGAAGCGGTCGATGATCTCCTGCCGCTTGCACCACCCCTCCCCCCGCTCGCCGATGGCCAGCAGCGCGAGGCAGCCGTATTCGCTGGCGGCGGTGGTGCGCATTTCGCGGATTCTGTGGTTTGTCGATCGTGTTTGTCAACAATGGAGCGATGAACGAGGAAGGATGAACGATGAACGGTTCATTGTTCATCCTTCATCGTTCATCGTTCTCAACCCTCCGCCCTCATCATCCCCGCCCTCGACGAGGAGCTGGCCATCGGCGCCCTCCTGGCGGGCGTCGACCGCTCGCTCGTGCGCGACGTGATCGTCGGCGACAACGGCAGCCGGGACGGCACGGCGGCGGCGGCGCGGGCGGGCGGGGCGGAGGTGGTGCACGTCGCC
>DATEOX010000088.1:0-15859 GCA_035273585.1 Thermoanaerobaculia bacterium | reverse complement strand
CCCCGCCCTCGACGCTTTCCCGTTCGACGTCTGGCAGCGCCTCCTCGCCCGTCGTGCGCGGCAGCTCGACGCGCGGCAGCTCGTCTACGGCGACCCAGCCGGCCACGCGCCGCTGCGCGAGGCGGTCGCCGCGTACGTCGCTTCCTCGCGCGGCGTGATCTGCGACGCCTCGCAGGTGGTCATCGTCAGCAGCTCCCAGCAGGCGCTGGATCTCGCCGCGCGCCTCCTCCTCGATCCCGGAGACGAGGCCTGGCTGGAAGACCCGTTCTATCCCGGCGCGCGCGCCGCGTTCCTCGCCGCCGGCGCCCGCCCCGTGCCGGTGCCGGTCGATGACGACGGGATCGACGTCGCGCACGGCATCCGCGTCGCGCCTCAGGCCCGCGTCGCGTACGTCACGCCGTCGCATCAATACCCACTGGGCGTGACGACGTCGCTCGAGCGCCGCCTCGCCCTGCTCGACTGGGCCCGCCGCTCCGGCGCCTGGATCGTGGAGGACGACTACGACGGCGAGTTCCGCTACGACGGCCGCCCCGTCGCCGCCATCCAGGGCCTCGACCGCGCCGGCCGCGTCCTCTACGTCGGCACGTTCACGAAGGTGCTCTACCCGTCGCTCCGCCTCGGATACCTGATCCTCCCACCCGACCTGTCCGCGGCTTCGTCAACGCCCGGACCCAGATCGACGGCCACCCGTCCACGCTCATGCAGTCCGTGACCGCGGACTTTTTGTCCGAGGGCCACTTCGCCGCCCACGTCCGCCGCATGCGCTCCCTTTACCGCGCCCGCCGCGACGTGCTGCTGGACGCCGCCGCGCCGTTGCGCGACGTCCTCACCTTCCCCACCACCCACGCCGGCCTCCGCGCGACCGGCATCTTCACGCGGCCCCTCGACGACGCCGCGGTAGCCGCTCGCGCAGCCCGCAACGGCATCGACGTCGCCCCGCTCTCGCGCTACTGTCTCGGCGTTCGCCGCTCCGGCCTCGTCCTCGGCTACGCGGGACTGTCGCCGGCCGCCATCCGCGCCGGGATGGTGAGACTGGCGGAGGTCATCACCTAGCCTCGACCACCACCCGTACGCTCGTCTCCCCCGCCGTCGCGCGCACGGTGGCCACGGGCGCCCGCCCGCCGGCCTGGATCTGCTCCAGCTCGCGATCGGTGGTGAACGGCCAGAGCTCGTAAGTCCCCTCGGGCATCTGGTCGAGGAGCAGGACGCCGTCGGGGCCGGTGGCGCTGGCGCGGCGCTGTTGCAAGAACGCCTTGACGGCCACCGCCGCCGGCGGGATGAAGGTGCCGTTGTAGCGGACGGCGAATCGCAGCAGCCCGAGCGCCTGTCCCTCGCGCGTGGCCGCCTCGATGCGCAGCGCGCCGAGGCCAGGCGGCACGTGCACCGGCAGCTCGGGAGGCGTCTCGCCGTTGACGACCGTCACGGCGGCGAACGAGCCGCCCGGCGGCAGCACGACGAGCGCGTGCCGATCGCCCTTCCGGCCGGTGATCAGCACCTCGCCTCCCTCGTCAGCCACGAGGATCCGCGGGGGACCTTCGGACCCGGAGCTCTCGACCACGCGCGCCCCGCCGGCGGGGATGCCGCTCCCGTCGATGACGGTCAGCTTCACCGTATCACCGCGCCGGAGCAGGATGTTGACCCGCCGTTCCGTGGCGTCTTTCATTTCGACGACCGTCGGCTTGCCGGATGCGTAGCCCGCCGCCTCCGCCGCGAGCGCGTGCTCGCCGTCGACGACGGTGGAGAAGCGGAACCGTCCGTCCGCGTCGGTCATGCGCATCACGCGCGTGTACGGCGCGCCGTCGCGCGTGATGTCGTCCGTGATGCGCGCATTCGCGATCGGGTCGCCTGTGTCGGCATCGCGGACGGTCCCGATGATGCTCTGCCGCGGCACGTCGATCGTCCAGAGCACGGCATCGCTGGCGCCGACTTCGCGCTCGTCGGTGAACACCGACTCGAAGGAATCGTGCCCCACCTCCGCGATCAACCGGCCCGATTGCCACAGCTCGCCCTCGATCACGCCGTCGGCGTTCGTCACGAGCCGCGGCTGCCAGACCCGGCGCGGCACGCGTCCTTCGCTCAGCAGCGCGACGCGCGCGCCGGCGAGCGGCTCGTCGCCGTAGCCGACGCTCAGGCGGAAGTGGATCGGACTGATGACCAAGGTCGCCGTCGTCAGCGGCAGATCGGCGACTTCGAGGTTGGTCGTGAACTGCCGCAGCTCGTCCGGTCCCTTGGTCAGCGCGACGTATCGCCCCGGCTCGAGCCCTTCGAACCGGACCACCTTCCGATCCTTCGCCACCCGCTCGCTGCGGCACCGGCGGAGCGCCCGGTCCATACCCCATTCCTGATAGAGCTCCACCGCGAGCGCCGTCGGCTCATCGAGCTGCGTCCGGTCGATCATGCAGGCGAGCGTGACGCCTTTCACCATCCGGATCACGCCGAGGTCGACGGTCGCACCGCCGCGGCTGACCGGAAGCAGGCGGTCGGCGTATCCGGAGCGGGAGACGGCGATCGCCTGCGGTGCCGTCTCGGTCTCGAAGGCGAAGACGCCGACGCGGTCGGTGACGGCGAGACGCGCGCCGTCCACGGTCGTCACGACCGCATCGGGCAGCGGCTTCGACGGCCGCTCCGCGTTCGCGACCGTGCCGATGATGCGGACCGACGACGGCAGCGTGAGCAGCCCCAGGTCGGTTGTCTTCGCCCCGGTTCGCAACCGCGCATACACCAGCGGCCGGTGGTGCGCCGCGCGCAGCGTCAGCTTGTATGAGCCCGGAGGAACGTAAACGCGCTGCACCGCCGCGACGTCGCCTTTCGGCACCGTCCAGCTCCACGCCTGCCCGCCATCTGCCAACTCGATCGCGACGTGCGACGGCCACTCGCGGTTCTTCTGCCCGCCGAGACGAAAGGCGAGGGAGGGCGGCTGGTCGGGCGCGGGCCGCGAAAGCTCGCTCTGCCCCGGAGCGATCGTGCCGAGGACCGTCCCCGCGGGCTCGACGCCCCGCCACGTGAATCGCCGCGGCAGATCGGCGGAAGCGACGACCGCCTTCGCCCCGGTCACGTCCGCGCAGTTCCGCTCCACGCAGAGCTGGCCCGCGGAGAGGGGCGTCGTCGCCAGGAAGAACGAGATCGCGGCGATGCGAATGGGGGTCATGCGCGCGGAGTGCGACGCCTCATGAGGACAACCCTGCGCACCTCGGCGCCGGGAGGAGTCACCCGGACGCTCACGACGCTATATGCCATCTCGAACGGCACCGTCGGATCGACGAGCCGGATGTTGTTGTACGTTTTCCACGTCCATCCGCCATCGCCATCTTGCGTGCAGCGTCCGCCATGCGCGCCGGCGAGACAGTTACACGCGATCGAGTCGCAGTACGTGTAGCAGTTCGCGAAGCGGCCCATCCATGGGGCACAGGCAGAGTAGTTGAAGTCGTAGTACTGGCAGGCATTGCAAGACACCCCTTGCGCATGCGCCGACAACGACCCGAGGAGAACGACGACGGCCACGAAAAAGAGAGCCTTCCGCATACCGCACCTCCTGCCATACAAATACCCCTATGGCAGGAGGTGTGTCAACGCGGCCCCGTTTACGACGGGCGCAAGTCTGCCGCCCGCCACATCGCCCCCGCCGCCCCCTCCCGGAGCACGTGGCGGCGCAGCGCGTGGTTCATCAGCGTCGACTCGAGCAGGAGCAACTCGTCGTGATCGGTTGGGTCGACGAGCTCGAGGCCGAGCGCCGCGGTCGCTTCCGAGACCGTCCGGTCGTGATGGGCGGCGATGGTCGGGGAGACCGGCTTCTCCGGGTTCACCTCGTGCGTGGCGGCGAGGGCCGCGCCGCGGAGGATGAAGACGTTGATGCCGCGCGTGCGCAGCCACTCCAGCGCCGCGCCGAGGGTGGCGAGATGCCAGTTGCGGTGGCGGCGGTAGACCTTCGCGATGGCCCGGTTGCGGTCGCCGGCCGGCTTGTAGACGTTCGGCTGCACTTCCCACAGCAGCGCGATGCGGTGGCCGGCGTCGAGCGAGCCGCTCGTCGCACCCACCGAGCCGGGGAGCGTGTGTTGCTGCCCCACTGACAGCCCGACGGCCAGCGCGTCGTCGATCTCGCGCGGAACGACGTCGAACGAGATCGTCTCCTGCCGCCCACCGTAGTGCGCGTTGCGCCCAAGCATGAGAATGCCGTCCGGCACCGGCTGATCGTCGCCGATGATCGCCCGCACGGCATCGCTCAGCTCCCCCAGCGGCGTGGCCAGTCCCGACGCCCGCCCCTCCAGCTCCCGCGGATGCCAGAGGCTCGGCGTCGGCACCCCATCGAGCCACTGCGGATGGCTCCGGCGTAGGTAGCGCTCCACCACCTGCGCGCGGATCGGCGCCGTATCCTCCGGCCGCAGCATCGTCGCCGACGAGACCCCCTCGGCGATGTCGCCGAAGACCTCCAGCACCTCGTCGCCCATCGCCACGTAGAGGTCGTACAGGGCCGCCTTCGTATCAGCCGGGACGCCGTACGCATCGAGGATGCGCTCGAGGTGGGAGGGAAAAGACATGTTGTTGGTTGTTGGTTGTTAGTAGAGACGGTCGGCGCACAACGTACTAACAACCAACAACTAACAACCAATAACGACTACGCCGCGATGGTCTCCCGCGACCGATCCAGCAGCCGCTGCACATCCGAAACGGCCACGATGTCCTGCAGCCCGAGGCGGATGTCCTTGCCGTGGGGGATACCGCGGGAGAACCAGCCGATCACCGTGCGGGCCTTGTGCAGCTTCCACTTGTCGATCTGCGGCGCGCCGTCGATCTTCGTGAGATACCGCTGCATGGCGTCGATGCGGTGCTCCAGTTCGTTGCCGATGAGCGGCCGCCCGGCGGCGTAGGCCTGGATGTCGCGGAAAATGAACGGATTGTGCAGCGCCGCGCGGCCGATCATCACCCCGTCGACGCCGGTCGTCTCGAACATGCGGATCGCGTCGGCGGCCGTCTTCACATCGCCGTTGCCGAAGACCGGGATGCGCAGCTCGCTCTTGACCATGGCGATGTACTTCCAGTCGCTCGCGCCGGTGTAGGCCTCGCTCCGCGTCCGGCCGTGGATGGCGATGGAGGCCACGCCGATCTCCTCGAAACGCTTGAGCAGCGGCAGCACGTCGTCGCTCTCCCATCCCTTGCGCACCTTGACCGTGACCGGGATCTTCACCCGCTTGCGGATCTTGTCCACCGTGCGCGCGGCGCGGTCGAAGTCCCTGAGCATCCCCGAGCCGGCGCCCGTGTTGACGATCTTCTTCACCGGGCAGCCCATGTTGATGTCAACGATGTCGACGCCCTGCGCCTCGACGATGGCCGCCGCGTCATCCATCCGGTCCGGATCGCCGCCGTAGATCTGGATGGCCACCGGCCGCTCGTTCTCGGCGAAGGCCAGCATCTGATGGCTGCGGTCGTTCTTCCGCGTCAACCCCTCGGCCGAGATGAACTCGGAGACGACCAGCCCCGCCCCGCCCAGCTCCTTGATGAGGGAGCGGTAGTAGGTGTCGGTCACCTCCGCCATCGGCGCGAGCGCCAGCGGCGGATCGATGAGCACGCTGCCGATGCGGAACGAACGGTCTAGGAAATCGGTCATGTTGCAGCGACTCTAACAGCAACGGACGCAAGGCATTCCGCGCGCCCCGTGTCATTCTGAGACGCGCAGACGGCGAAGAATCTGCCGACAAGTGCGAGGAGATCCTTCGGCGTCTTCGCGCCTCAGGATGACACGCGCTGGATCACGATCTCCGTCACCGCTACCTTCGCGAACACGGCATCGACGATCACCTTCGCCACCTCTGCCGGCTCCATGAACCCCGCGCGCTCCTCCGGCCAGAACGGCGTGCGCATGCCGCCCGGCGCGGCGGCGATGACCCGCACGCCCGTCCCCTTCGCCTCCGCGCGCAGCGCCTCGGTGTAGCCGCGCGCGCCCCACTTCGCCGCGCAGTACACGGTCTCGTTCGGCTTGCCGACCAGCGCGGCGGTGGAGAGGACGTTCACGATCGTGCCGCCGCCTCCCTCCTTCATCAGCGGGAAAACGGCGTCGCAGAAGACGATGGTGGAGATGAGGTTCGCATCGATGACGGTGCGGATCGCATCTTCGTCGTACGAGCCGGCGGGGCCGAAGATCCCGATGCCGGCGCAGTTGACGAGCAGGCGCAGGTCGCCTTTGCCGCGCGCGGCAGCGAGGGCGGCGGTGGCGGTCTCGACGCGCGAGGCGTCGCCGAGGAGTGCCGCGAACGACCCCTCACCCCCGCTCCGCGGACCCTCTCCCCGCGCGGCGGGGAGAGGGTGCTCGAAGAGCGGGTGAGGGGAGCGGCGCGACACGCCGACGACCGCGAGACCGCGCGCCTCGAGCAGCCGCGCGATCTCCAATCCGAGGCCGCTGCTCGCGCCGGTGACGATCGCCGCGTCCATCACTTCGCCCTGCAGACGAAGAACAGCTTGACGCCCTCGGCGTCGACGTTCCCCGCCTCGTCGTACGGATCGAAGTCAAGAACTTCTACAGGGGCGAGACCGGCATCGGTGAGCGAATCCACGATCTCCCGCTCCCGATAGGCCCGCTGCTCATGCCGCTCCCGGATCTCCACCCGCTGCCCGTCGGGCAGCACCGCCCAGCCGCTGACCAGCGCGTGCCCGATCCCGTCGCGCTTGCGCCAGGTCGTGGCAATCTCCAGGTGGTAGTCACGCCCGCCGGCCACGTACGGCTCGCGCATCCCCCACACCGCCGGGTAGATGTCCGGATGGTTCATGTCGAAGAGGAGCAGCGAGTTGGGTCCCATCAGTCGGCGCATGGAGCGGAACGCGGCGGCGAGGTCGACCCGGTCCTTGAGGTGATTGAGGCTGTCGTACAGACAGGTGATGCGGGCGAACGTGCCGCGCAAGGGCAGCGCCCGGAAATCGCCGGCCACCACCTCCGGCGCCCGGACGCGCGCCATCTGGAGCATCGGCAGCGACGCGTCGACGCCGATCGAGCGCCACCCCTCGGCGCGGAAGAAGTCGACCGCCAGGCCCGTGCCGCAGGCGACGTCGAGGTGCGTGCGCGCGCCGCGCGCCGGGTACTTGTCGAGGTTCTCCCGCAGCAGGCGCCGCACAGCCTTGAAGAAGCGCGCCCCGAGGGCCTTGTCGTAGGCGTAGGCGAACGCGTCGTAGGACTCAGCGGAGGCCATGGATGTACGCCACCGCGCGCTCCAGCACCTCGTCGCGTCCGGCGCGGAGGCCGGCGATGGTCGGCTCGACCTCGATGTCCGGCTGGATACCGACGCGCTGCAGTTGCCGGCCGTCCGCGTGGCGCACGTCGTGGCCGGTAAAGCCGACGCGGAAGCCGCCGGGCAACGTCAGGTTCGTCACGTCGCCGTTCGCGCCGGCGGTCGTCGAGCCGATGAACGTCGCGCCGTTCGCCGCCTCGAAGAAGAGGCAGGAGTGCTCCGACTGGCTGATGGCGCGGTCGTCGATCAGCACCACCATCTTCCCGAGGTACTTCGGCTTGTCGGCGCTCGGCAGCGGCTGCTCGAAGAAGAAGCCGCTCGCTCCCTCCTCCGTCGTGTTCACGCCGGAGAACTGCGCGCGGCGGAACTGCGCGCCGATCTTCGCCCCCTTCGTGTTGACGTGCGGCGCGATCCCCCACGCGGTGCCGTTCGGGTAGCCGCGCAGGTCGAAGACGATGGCCTTCGTCTTGTCCAGCGCGGTGAACATCTCGTCCACCTGCCCTGGCATCAGCTTCATCAGGTCGACGTAGCCGATGCCGTCCTCCAGCGTGCGCCACGGGGCGCCGCTCTTGTCGGGCGGCTTGAACATGACGCGCGGCACGCTCACCTTGCGCACTGCGCCGTCGGCGCCGCGCAACTCGATCTCCGCCGCGGAGTCCTTCGGACCGCGCAGCGCGACCGACGCGATGCGGTTGATGCGCGCCGTCTCGGTGGAGGCCGGGATGTACTTGCGCAGGCGCGCCACGCGGTCGGCGAACGGCTCGCCGTCGATACTGACCACGACGTCGCCCACCGCGGCGGGGCCCGGCTCCAGTAGTTTCGTGACCACGAACTGCCCTTCGACGCGGCGGACCTCCAACTGCGGCCGATACAGGCCGTAGATCTTCTCCGCCGCCGGATGGCCGGCCGCGCCGGAGTGCCCGTCCTCCACGCGCGCGTCCATCTCGATGACCGCGGCCGCGTATTCGTCCGCGTCCTTCGCGGCGATGAAGCGGGGGATGAACTCCGCCAGCACCGCGTCCCAGTCGCCGATCAGCGCCTTGTACGGATAGAAGCGGTCGATGGCGCTCCACAGCCGGAACGCCGCGAGCAGGCGATACTCGACGTCCGGATACACCATCTCTTTATAGGTGGCGTCCTGCTTCCACTGCGGCACCGCCGCGGCGGAGACGACCGACGCGCGTTTGGCCGGCATCGGCTTCTGGCCCTTCAGGATGGCCATCGCCTCGGCGACCGGATCGGCGGCCACGACGTCCGGTCCGATGCCGCCCGCCAGCGGCTGGGCCACACGCACGATGGCGTGGCGCTCATCGCCGATCTTCACCAGCCGGGTCATCGACACCGCCTCGTCGCCGAACGGCGCGGAGGAGACGAGCACCGCGTTCGCGTCGTGCAGCGCGACCGCGCCGAGTGGGAGGCGGGAGATGCCGTCCGTAACGATGGCGATGCGCGACGGCGCCGTCTTGGCCGCGCGCAGCGTCGGTCCCGGCACGGTGAGCATCGCCGTGTAGTAGCCGCCCGTCGTGTCGCCCATCTGCGGACGGAAGCCGGAGTGGAAGACGGCCTGCATCGGCGGCGCGGCGAGCGGCTGCGCCGTCAGACCGTCGAGGTTGGTCATCATCCAGTCGACGTCGTCCGGATCGCTGCCGGCGTAGCGGATGTCGATCAGCAGCGCCTTCGCCCCCGCCAGTTGCCGCGGCAGGTTGCGCAGCTCGCCGTATATCGCATCCACCCCACGCGCCTCGGCGACCGGCCCGAGGTTGAGGACCAACACGTCGCCGTCAGTGCGGGTGAGCGGGACGTCCGACGCGGACTTCGCCGCGGCTCGCTTCGCCGTGACGTGCGTGGCCGGGTCGCCGAGCTCGCGCAGCATGCCGTCGATGGCCACCGCCAGCTCGTCATCCGTCTTCGCCGCGCGCACCGGCCCGACGGCGTGCACGAGCGCGGCGTCCCAATCGATGCTCTTCGTCAGCAGGTATGGATGGAGATAGCGAACCTCCGACCAGACCCGCGCCAGGGTCATGAGCCGGTCGGTCTCCGTCGCGGCGCGGAGAGGGAGAGCGAGGAGAAGGACGAGAAGGAGGAGGGCGCGCTTTGTCAATCTTTCTCCCAGTTGTAGAAGCCTTGGCCGGTCTTCTGCCCGAGCTTCCCGGCGGCGACGAGCTCGCGCAGGAGGCGGGGCGGCTCGAAGCGCGGCCCGAGAGTCGCGGCGAGGTACTCGGCGATGCCGAGGCGGACGTCGAGGCCGACCAGATCGGTGAGGCGGAGGGGCCCCATCGGATGGTTGTAACCGAGCTCCATGGCCCGGTCGATGTCGGGCGCGGAGGCGACGCCTTCCTCCAGCATGCGGATGGCCTCCAGGCCGATGGCCACGCCGAGGCGGGAGGTGGCGAAGCCGGGGACGTCGCGGACGATGATCGCCGTTTTGCCCATCTGCTCGGCCACCGCGCGCGTTTCGTCGATGGTCTCGGCCGAGGTGCGCTCGCCGCGCACGATCTCGATGAGCTTCATCAGGTGCGGCGGGTTGAAGAAGTGCATCCCGACGAAGCGGTCCCGCCGTTCGACATTGCCGGCCAGCGTGGTGATGGAGATCGACGATGTGTTGGAGGCGAGGATCGCCTCCTCACTGCAGAAGAGGTCCGCCTGGGCGAAGAGCTCGCGCTTGAGCTCGAGGTTCTCGGGGACGGCCTCGATGATGAGGTCCGCCGTGCGCACGGCCGGCTCGAGGTCCTGCGCCATCTGCACGCGGGCCATCGCTGCCTGCGCCGCATCTTCGGCGACCTTGCCCTTCTCGACGCCCTTGCGCAGCGTCGACTCGAGCCACCCGCGCGCGCCATCGAGGGCCGCCGTCTCCACGTCGTGCACGAAGGTCTCGTAGCCGGCCAGCGCGGAGAGATAGGCGATCCCGCGCCCCATCGTGCCGGTGCCGATCACGGCGATGGATCGGATGGTCATGGCGGGCGATTGTAAGTCAGCGGTGTCATTCTGAGCCGCGGAGACGGCGAAGAATCCTCCGGCGCTTGCGAGGAGATCCTTCGCCGTCTGTGCCGCTCAGGATGACACGATGGCCAGTCTCAAACCGCGCGCATGGCCAGCTTCAGGATCTCCCGATGCGTGAAGTAGTTCACGGCCGGGTCATCCAGATGGAAGCTGTACGTGAAGCGCTCCTCGCTGTCGGCCACGAACGTGAAGCGGTAGTAGCGGCTGTCATGGCCGTCGCCGAACTCCTTCACGCTGGCCGACACGCCGTCGTCCTCCTCCACCTTCAGCACGCGGTAGAGGCGATGGGCGCTGATGGGGAGGTCGTCCGGCGGATAGTGGATGAACTGGATGGCGTAGATCTGCTTCGGATCGATCTCCCGCTGCGGGAAATCGGTCGGCGCCCCCTCGGCGGCCGCGCCGGTGAACCACGACTCCTCCTCCTTGAACAGGACGAGGTTCGCCGAGTTCTCCGTCATCGGGAGCATGCCCCGGTCGAGATGGACGTGCTGCTCGGGGTCGGCCGAGTCGCGGAGCTGGGAGAGGAGGTCGATCAGGTACTGGATGCCTTCGCGCGTCCCGGTGAGGGCGACCTCGTCGTCCTCGTCGGAGATCCAGATGTCGAGCCACGCGTCCTTCGGCACCTTGACTCGGTTCTCCAGCGCATCAAAGGAGATCGCGGCGAACCCGAGGCGCTTGGCCGCGGCGTCGAGGAACTCGTTGGCGTGCGGATCGGTGAGCAGATGCTGCCGCGCGTAGTCGATGGTCGCCTCGTACGCACGCTTCCGGCCGAAGTCGTGGCTCAGATCGAAAGGATGAATGATCTGGTCGAGGATCTGGGCGTAGCGGTCAGCGGCAGGTCGTGACATGGCGTAGCGACAACCAGTAGGAATCTACCATATTTCCGAGGGGCGCCTACCGCTCGCCGGCGCGTGTGGGAATCACGTTTTTTGTCAGTTTTTCGGTCCTGCGCACGATCGTCACCGGCGCCTCCACGCCCACCTCTTCGTCCGTCAACAGGCGGTGCAGATCGTCGATCGACGACACTGCTTTTCCGCCGAAGGCGACGATCACGTCGCCCATCTCCAGCCCCGCCTTCTCCGCCGGGCTCCCCTTCTCCACGTCGACCACCAGCACGCCGCTCGCGGATGGAAGGCCGAAGAAGCGGACGATGCGCCGGTGGAGGGGCGTGTTCTGGCCGGCCACGCCGATGTAGCTGCGCTCGATGCGCCCGTCGCGGATGAGCCGCCCGGCGACGAACTTGGCGGTGTTGATGGCGATGGCGAAGCAGATGCCCTGCGCGGGGAGGATGACCGCCGTGTTGACGCCGATCACCTCGCCGCGCGAGTTGACCAGCGGCCCGCCGGAGTTGCCGGGGTTGAGGGCGGCATCGGTCTGGATGACGTCGTCGATGAGGCGCCCGCTCTTGGCCCGCATCGAACGGCCGAGGGCGCTGATCACGCCCGCGGTGACGGTGCACTGGAAGCCGAGCGGGTTGCCCACCGCGATGGCGATCTGCCCGGGCATGATCGCGTCGGAGTCGCCCAGCGGCGCCGCATCGAGGGAGGGCGCGGAGATGCGGATGACGGCCAGGTCGGTGTGCGGGTCGTCGCCGACGACCGTGGCGCCGTAGCGCGTGCCGTCCGGCAGGGCCACGTCCAAGATCGTGGCGCCGTTCACCACGTGGCTGTTCGTCAGAATGAACCCGTCCGGCGTGAAGACGAAGCCGGAGCCCGACCCACCCCGCTCCCCGCGCTTGCCGCGCACTTCGATGTTGACCACGGACGGCATGATCCGCGCCGCCGCGCCGGTGACGGCGTGCGAGTAGGCATCGAGAAGCGCGGAATCGGTGCTGAGGTAGGCGACGGACATGTCACCTATTAGAACACCCGGGTATTCCGCGCACGAACGATGAACGATGAAGGATGAACGATGAACAAAGGCCTGCGGGCTCGTTCATCGTTCAGCGTTCATCCTTCATCGTTCGACGGGGACGTCAGCCGGCGCTGCGGTCCCGCGTCTTCCAGTCCTTGTCCATGTCCGCGAGGAAGCTGGCCAGGTCGTCGGCGTGCTCCTCCTCGACGGCCAGGATCGACTCGAGCATGCGGCGGGTGGTGATGTCGCGGTCGCCGACGTAGCGGATCATCTCCGTGTAGGAGTCGATGGCCACGCGCTCGGCGATCAGGTCTTCCTTGATCATGTCCAGCAGGTTCTGTCCCTCGACGTACTCGGAGTGCGAGCGCGAGGTGAGGCCGTCGGGGTTGAAGTTCGGCGAGCCGCCGAGCTGGACGATCCGGTCGGCGAGCTGGTCGGCGTGGCCCTGCTCCTCGTTCGCGTGCTGCAGGAACTCCTGGGCGATCGGATCGGAGTGGATGCCCTGGGCCATGAAGTAATGGCGCTTGTAGCGGAGGACGCAGACGATCTCCGTGGCCAGCGCCTCATTGAGGATCCTGGTGATCGTCTCGCGGTCGCCCTGGTAGGCGTCGGTGACGGCTCCCTCCTGGATGTGCTGCCGCGCGCGGCGGCGCAGCTCCTTGACATCGCTCAGGAACGGCTTGTCGGTCATTGCTCCACGTCTCCTTCCACTGCATTGCTTGCAATCACCGGTCCGCGCCGAAGCGCGTCTGCCGGGCGTCGTATGTCCGGCCGCGCCAGTCGAGGCGCCGGCGGATTCCCGTATACCAGATCGAGCGGAGGAAAACCCAGCTCCAGAAGGCGATCATCAGAGGATGCCCGAGAAGGGCGTTGTCCAGCCGGTAGCGGAGGGATCGGAAAAGGATGAGCCGTATGAGCGTGATGATCGCCACGCTGGCGATGGCCAGCCGGTTGCCGGCGAGCGCGAGCGCGTACGGAAGGAGGTGCAGGACCGCCATCAAAATGGCGTTGAGCACGGAGAGCACATAGCTCCGCAGCATCACGGCGAACATGTTCTTGGTGAAGCCCTCCACGATCTCGCGGCGGCCGTGATACATGCGCAGCGAGACGAGGCCGTCGTCCGCCCGGACGATCTCCGTGCGCCGGCCGCTGCGGCGGACGAGGCGGGCCAGGGCGACGTCGTCGACGACCGAATCCTTCAGCGACTCGTGGCCGCCGAGGGCGTCGTAGTCGGTGCGGCGGATGAGATTGCCGGTGCCGCCGCCGATGCCCAGCAGCGGGATGCGCGTCCGGTTGCCGAGCCAGGTGGGAAGGAAGGTGAAGCCGGTGAGGGCGAGCATCGGCATGGCCAGGTGCTCCCAGAAGCCGTGCATCTCCATGCGCGGGAAGAGGGTGAGCATGGCCACGCCGGATTCTTCGATGCGCGCCACCGCCGCGCCGACCGCGTCCGGCGCATAGATGATGTCCGCATCGATGAAGAACAGCAGCTCGCCTCGCGCGCGCCGGCTCCCCTGATGCAGCGCCCACGGCTTGCCCAGCCACCCCTCCGGCGGCTCCTCGCCGTCGATGACCACCACGCCGTCGATCGCTCTGAGGATCTCGCCCGTGCGGTCGGTGGAGCGGTCGTCGACGACGATCACCTCCAGCGCCTGGTGCGTCTGGGCCAGCAGCGCCCGGACGGTCCGCTCGATGGTCCGCTCCTCGTCGCGGGCGGGGATGATGACGGAGACGAACGTGCCGCGCGGCTGCACCGGCCGCAGACGCGGGATCAAAAGCAGATTGAGGATCGTCCGCCCCAAGAAGGCCAGCCAGACGAGGAGGACGAGCGCGAGAACGAGTGTCATTCTGAGCCGCGCAGACGGCGAAGAATCCGCACCTTCAGGCGCGGCGCGAGATCGGTACGGATCCTTCGCCGTCTGCGCGGCTCAGGATGACACGACTAGCTCGCCGTGCCCACCCGCCGCTGTGCATCGAGCACATACGGCGAGTCCGGGTACTGGGTGATGATCCGGCGGTAGGCTTCCCGCGACTTTTCGCTGCTCCCCTGCACGTCGTAGGCATGCGCCAGGAGGGCGAGCATCGAGTCGCCGGGGAGGATCTGGTTGTCGGTCTTGGCCAGCTCCTGGTTCAGCTCGCTGACCACCTGGGCGGCCTCGCCGTTGTCGATGCGGAGCTGATACTGGCTGTAGCGGGCCGGGCCGACCAGCACGTGCTTCGGATGCTCGCCGATGAAGTTCTGGAGGAGCTTCTTCGCCCCCGCCACGTCCCCCTTCGACGCGGCGAGGCGGGCCAGGTAGAGGTTGGCTACATCCGCGGCATCGCTGCCGCCGAACTTCTTCTGCACGTCCCGGAACTGCGCCTCGGCGGCGGAGTTGCGCTCCGCCTCGGTCTTGAACTTCGCCCGCGGGTCCTGCTGCGCCTGGCCGGCGGCGATCAGCGGCGAGTCGACGGTGTCGATCGCCGTGGCCAGGGCCGACTGGGCCCTCTGCTCCTGGTTCGACTTGTAGAAGTAGATGCCGTAGCCGATCAGGCAGGCGGCGACGATCGCGCCGGTGATCAGGAGGAGGAGGCGCTGGTTCTCCCGGGCCCGGATGGACAAGGCGCCGACTTCGTCGACGAACCTGTCGTGCTTGAGGTCTCTGCGGTGCTGACGGTCCATAGGTGTGGCGATTCCTTGCGAGAAGAAGGTGCGGACTCTAATTCAGGCCGCCTGAACCGTCAACGCGAAGAACCGATTCCCTGCCGCGCCCGACGCAATTACAATAGGCGACGTACCAACTCATCAACGGGGCACTCGGATTGCAGGGCCGCAATCACTTCATTGATCTCACGGCAGGGACGGGACACCATGACCGCGCGGGCGTTGCTGGCGACGACGATTCTTCTCTTCCATTCGACGAGCTCGTTCGCAGCCGCTCCGCCGCGCGATGAGACACCCAACGCGTCGGTCCTCTGCTACCACATCGTCGAGTCGCCCCAGGACCCGCGGATGGAGATCAGCCGCGAGACGTTTCGCCAGCATCTGCGCTACCTGCAGATGACCGGCTACAACGTCATCCCCCTCCGCCATCTCTACGAATTCGTCGTCGGCAAGCGGGCCTCGATCCCGCCGAACGCGATCGTCATCACCATCGACGACGGCTGGCGCAGCGCCTACACGGAGGCCTTCCCCGAGCTGCAGCGGCTCAAAATGCCGTTCACGTTATTCATTTATCCGAACATCATCGGCCAGACGAACCACGCCCTGACCTGGAAGCAGGTCAAGCAGATGTCCGACGCCGGCGTCGACATCCAGAGCCACTCGCTGAACCATCCGTTCCTCACCCAGCGCCGCCACGCCTCGCTCGACGACAAGGCGTACGGCGCCTGGCTGGAGAAGGAGCTGGCGGAGAGCAGGCGCATCCTGGAGCGCCAGACCGGCAAGAAGGTGTCGTTCATCGCCTATCCGTACGGCGACTACGACACGAAGGTGGCCAAGGCCGCCGCGGCTGCCGGCTACGAGGCGGCGCTGACCTGCGACTTCGGGAAGGTGAAGAAGGGGAGCGACCCGCTGCGCATGCGCCGGGTGATCATCGACAAGAGGATGGATTTCGCCGCCTTCCGCCACTACCTCGGCGCGACGCCGATGCAGCTCGCGCAGATGACGCCCCTCCCCGGCCAGATCGTCGATCCCGGCCAAGCCCCGGCAACGGTGATCTCCGCCAAAATCCCGAACTTCCAGGCCCTCGACCCGCGCACGGTGGGGATGGCCCTGATCAGCAGCACCGGGACGACGCCTTTCACCTACGACC
>DATEOX010000087.1:0-2897 GCA_035273585.1 Thermoanaerobaculia bacterium | reverse complement strand
CGTCGACGACCGGCCACTGGAAGCGGAACTGCCGCAGCGTGCCGAGGCGCTCGATCATCCAGTGCCAGGCGGTGTGCGAGACGATCGCCGATAGCAGAATCACCCCCAGCTGTTCGCGGACAAGGTAGCGGAACGCGAGATCCACGGCTGGTATCAGCAGCACCAGCACCAGGAGCTGCCCCGCCTCGATGCCGAGGTTGAACGAGACCAGCGACGACAACAGGTGCGTGCCGGCGAACTGCAGCGTGTCGCGCAGCGCGAACGAAAAGCCGAAGCCGTGCGCGAGGCCGAAGGCGAAGGTGACGAGCCAGCGGCGCTTCAGCGCGCGGCTGCTCGATCCGCCGCCGTCCGGATCGCTGCCGGCGCCCAGCACCTCGCGACCCGCCAAGACGATGTTCTCGAGCGCCATGTAGACGATCGAGAGCGCAATCAGCGTGTCGATGAGCGGCGGGAACCAGAGCGCGTCGGGCGCCAGGTTGTAGGCCGACGCGACGAGCGTGATCGAATGGGCTAGGGTGAACGCCGTCACCACCGCGGCCAGCGGTCCGAAGCGCCGGAACGGGATGACCAGGCAGGCCAGGAACAGCAGGTGATCCACGCCGTCGACGATGTGGAAGAACCCGAGCCTCACGAACTGGGACGCGGCCTGCCGCCACGTCGGATCGAGCCGGACCAGGCCCGGGTCGCCGTAGAACTCGAACGATCGGACGGTGCCGTCCTGCGGCAGGAAGCGCAGGATGGTCAGGGTCCGGATGCCCAGCCGCCCCAGCCGCGGCCGGATCGAAAACTTCGATCGATCGGACTGGATCGGGTACTCGAACAGGACGTCGAGGAGGCCCTGGCTCCAGAAGAACTCGGTCGTCTCGGGGAGCCGCGGCCCCGTGACGTGCGCCAGCGCCTCGTCGTAGCTGGCGAAGGAGCGGTCGGACTGCAGGGCGGCGCGCACCGAGGCGACCTGCGGGGCGCCGATCGGACGGTCGTTCTCGTAGAGATCGAGAAAATCGCTGAGCCACAGCGTGGCCGCGTCCCGCAGCGACTGGTCGGCGCGCCCCAGGTCGAGCAGGTCGGCATTGGTCCGGCCGCGCGGCTTCGGGTAGTCCATGTCGCGCATCGCCCCGAGCGGCACGCGCATGAGCAGGCGCAGGTGCTGCCCTTCCGGCTTGACGAACGCCTGGACCGTGACGTCGTTGGGAATGTCGTGCGCCGCCGGCCTGGCGGCCGCCGCAAGGAGGAGGAGCGCGGCCGTCAGCCATAAGCCATGGCTTTTCCGGGGCACGCCGGTAGTATACTGTCGCCTTTCCGGATGGAGGTTGAGGCTATGAGGCGGAGACGTAATCTTTTCGTCGGGTTGACGGTGCTCGTGCTGCTCGCCGGCCTGGGCATCACGCAGCAGGTGCTCGAGAAGACCGCGGCCGCCCAGGCCAAGGCCGGCGTCCAGGCGCCGCGATTCGAAGTCGATCCGATGTGGCCGAAGCCGCTGCCCAATCACTGGGTGATGGGCAACGTCATCGGCGTCGGCGTCGACAAGCAGGATCACGTGTACATCATCCACCGCGGCGCCGGCTCGCTCGAGCCGAAGGAGATCTACGCCGCCGCCAACCCGCCGCAGTCGGAGTGCTGCCTGCCGGCGCCGCCCGTTCTCGAGTTCGATCAGGAAGGCAACCTGGTGCGCTCGTGGGGCGGCCCGAAGCCGGGCGCGCCGTATGAGTGGCCGGAATCGAACCACGGCATCACGCCCGATTCGAAGGGTAACCTCTGGATCGGCGGCAACGGCGGCAACGACGGCCACATCCTGAAGTTCAAGACCGACGGCACGTTCGTCAAGCAGTTCGGCTTCGCCTACGCGAGCGCCGGCAGCAACGACAGCTGGGCCTTCAACAAGGTTGCGAAGGTCTCGCTCGACGAATCGGCCAACGAAGCCTACGTCTCGGACGGCTACGGCAACCACCGCGTCGTCGTCATCGACATGGACACCGGCAAGTTCAAGCGGTATTGGGGCGCCTACGGCGAGAAGCCGGACGACACGCCGCTCGGCAACTACAACCCGGACGCGCCGATCGCGCAGCAGTTCCGCACGCCGGTCCACTGCGCCGAGCCGTCGAACGACGGGATGGTGTATGTCTGCGATCGTCCGAACGACCGCATCCAGGTGTTCACCAAGGACGGGAAGTTCGTGAAGGAGACGCAGGTCGCGAAAACGACGCGCGGCGACGGCTCGGTGTGGGATATCGCCTTCTCGCGCGACGCCGACCAGAAGTACTTCTACCTGGCCGACGGCGCCAACGAGAAGATCCGCGTGTTCGATCGCAAGGCGCTGACCGAGCTGACCTCGTTCGGCGACGGCGGCCGCCAGCCTGGCCAGTTCTACGCCGTGCACAGCATCGCGACCGACTCGAAGGGCAACGTCTACACCACCGAGACGTATCGCGGGCAGCGGCTCCAGAAGTTCGTCTACAAGGGCCTCGCGCCGGTGACCAAGCCGAACCAGGGGACCGTCTGGCCGACCCGCACGACGAACTAACGCAGTGGAACTGACGCAGTAATTGGCGAGTTGGTGAGTTGGTGATTTCAGTCACCAATTCACCAACTCCCCGAGTCTCCGACTTCTCCCCGTCCTCCCCCGCCTCGACGTATACTCCCTGCATCTTCCGGGAGGCTCCATGAAGCGCACGTTCATGTTGTCCGTGCTCGCGCTGGCGTTGCTCGCGGCGGGGGGCAGCGGTGTGGTGGCGCAGCGCGGCGGCGCCGCGGCGCCGTCGCTGCAAGTCAACCCGCTCTGGCCCGAACCACTGCCTAACCACTGGGTGCTCGGCTCGGTCACCGGCGTCGCCGTCGATGCCAGAGATCACGTCTGGGTAACGCATCGCGGCGCCGATTCGCTCGAGGGCGGCGAGAAA
>DATEOX010000086.1:0-13891 GCA_035273585.1 Thermoanaerobaculia bacterium | reverse complement strand
GGAAAGATCGCCGGCGTGATCGGCCTCATCCGCGACATCACGGAGCGGAAGGCCGCCGAACAGCAGATCGAGTATCAGGCCTACCACGACGCCCTCACCGGCCTGGCCAACCGCCGCCTCTTCCAGGAGCACCTGACGCTCGCCCTCGCACTCGCCCAGCGCCGCAGCCGCCTGGTGGCCGTCCTTTTCCTCGATCTCGATCACTTCAAGCTGGTCAACGACTCCCTCGGCCACTCGGTCGGCGACGCTCTCCTGCGCCAGGTCGCGGCGCGCCTCAAGTCGTCGGTGCGCGAGGGCGACACGGTGGCGCGTGTCGGCGGCGACGAGTTCACGATCGTGCTCCAGGAGCTCGGCAAACGGGAGGATGCGGGGGTGGTCGCGCAGAAGGTGCTGCGCACGATCGCCGATCCGATCGACGTCGGCGGGCACCGGCTGTACGTCACGACGAGCATCGGCATCACGCTCTTTCCGGACGACGGCGACGACGCGGAGACGCTCCTCAAGAACGCCGACAACGCCATGTACCGGGCCAAGGCCGAGGGGCGGAACATGTATCAGATGGCCACGCAGGAGCTGAACCGATCGACGCAGGACCGGATGACGCTGGAGAACGGGCTGCATGTGGCCATCGAGCGAGGCGAGTTCGAGCTCTTCTATCAGCCGCAGATCGACGTGCGCACGATGCGCATCATCGGCATGGAGGCGCTGCTGCGCTGGCATCACCCGGAGCGGGGCCTCGTCCTGCCGGCGGAGTTCATCGGCGTGGCCGAGGAGCGGGGGTTCATCGTGGTGATCGGCGACTGGGTGCTGCGCACCGCCTGCCGCCAGGCGCGGCTGATCCACGACCGCTGCGGCATCCCGAACTTCCGCGTGGCGGTGAACATCTCCGCCCGCCAATTCCGCGACCAGTCGCTGGTGCAGACGATCGAGGCCGCCCTCGCCGACTCCGGCCTGAGCCCGAGCTGCCTGGAGCTGGAGATCACGGAGAGCGTGGCCATGGAGAACGTCGAGCTGACGCTGTCCATCCTCAGCACCCTGCGCAAGACCGGCATCTCCGTCGCGATCGACGACTTCGGCACCGGCCACTCATCGCTGAGCTACCTCAAGCGCTTCCCCATCGACGCGCTCAAGATCGACCGCGCCTTCGTCGAGGATCTGCCCGATCGGATGGAAGATGCGGCGATCGTGAAGTCGGTCATCCAGCTCGCCCACGGCCTCAACCTCCGCGTGATCGCCGAGGGGGTGGAGACCAGGCCGCAGCTCGACTTTCTCAAGGCGCACGACTGCCGCGAGATGCAGGGGCACTACTTCTCGATCCCGCTGCCGGCGGGGGAGTTCGGGGCGTTGCTGGAGATGGGGTGAGCATCGGTGTCATTCTGAACCGCGCAGACGGCGAAGAATCCGTACCGATCTTGCCGCAGCGCCTGAAGGCACGGATCCTTCGGCGTCTGCGCGCCGCCGGATGACACGCACATGGACGTCCGCTGCCCCGGCTGCCACCTCGTCATGCCCCGTCGCGAAGGCCTCCCGCCCGGCGGGTACTACAACATGTCGCCGGAGTGCTGGAGCGTGTACACGGAGGTGCTGGCGGCAGAGTACTCGAACGCGGTCCTCTTCGGGCAGGTGCATCAGCTCACCGTCGACGCGTACGCGGCGCAGCATGCGGGCGGGCCGCATCCGGACAAGTCGGTCGATGTGCACCTCGTCGGGCTGTACCTCGTGATCGAGAAAGGCATCAAGCCGACCGAGGTGCCGCCGATGCTGCAGCGCATGGCGGAGTACGTCAAAGAGTGGCCGCACTTCGAGGCGCCGCAGACCGAGTGGGGGATCACCATATTGGACGTCGCGCTGGCCGACGACCACATCGGCAAGGTGCGGGAGTGGAGTGGGGCGGTGTGGCGGGCGTGGGAGGCGCGGCACGCCGAGGTCGCGGAACTGGCGCTACGCGCGGGGGCGTAGCGCCAGCCGAAAGTGCGGTTACTCCTTGGCCGCGAGGTTCGCGGCGAGGTAGGTCGGGTCGTTCGTGCCGTTGTCGTTGAGCGTGGCGTAGGCGCCGATGATGCCGCTCAGCGGCGTGACGCGGATCAGCGCGGCGGTCGGGCCGTCGCCGAAGCCGCGGGCGCGGAAGATGTCGTTGAGCTGGATGCCGCCCGCGCTGGCCACCGTCACCGTGAACGTATCGATCGTCTTGCCGCCGTTGTCGATGATCTCGATGCGCACGCTGGCCGCCTGGCCGCCGGGGAAGCCGGTCAGCTCGATGATGCCGAGGTTCGTCCGGTAGCCGGCGCCGCCGACCACGCCGAGGATCTCCAGCGTGTCGCCCGTGCCGGCGCTCTGGAAGTTGTTCAGGGGCGGCATGAGGAAGCCGAACGTGCCGCCGTCTTCGCCGATCGTGTAGGTGCGCGAGGTCACCCGCACGCCGACCGGGTCGCCCTGCGACTGGTAACGCAGGCGGGCGATGCCGCTCCGGCCGAATGCCGTGAAGAGCACGTCGCGGATCACCCGCGCCTCGTTCGGCAGCAGCGTCAGGTTGAGCGTCATCGGCTGCTCGTTCGTGTCCCACATCTTCGCCTGCAGCGTCACCTGCCGCGGCTGCGCGGCCGGGTTGTAGAGATAGAGGTCGCTGCGGAAGCGCGAGTTGTTCGCGCCGTCGAGGTGGCCGATGGCCGGGATGGTGCGTACGACCGGCGACGGCAGATCGGGCGGGAAGTACGTCGGATCGTTCGTCTTGTTGTCGATGGCGATCACCGAGGCGATCGTCTCGCCGCGCTCCGGCTTCACGATCAGCGCGCCGGTGTCGCTGGGGAAGAGCCCCAGGTCGGAGGCGATGCTGTTCTTCTGCTGCTGGCCGCCGCTCGGGGCGGCGAAGACCACGCCGCTGTTGCCCATCGATCCGGACTGGCCGGCGGCGGTGAGCGAGGCGGCGGTGCCGCGGCGCGAGGTGTCGGTGAGGATGAGGTTCGTCCGGAAGTTCGCGCCGTTGAAGGCGCCGGCGAACGACACCGGGAAGCGCGGGCTGGCCGCGGAGTAGAGGTCGATGCCGTTCATGCCGAAGCCGTAGGTGCCGTTCGCGACCTTGTTGTACGTCCGGCTCGTGACGTTCACCCCCGCGTCGGGGATGATGTGGAACGCGCCGCCGCCGTTGTCGATGCCGAACAGCGTCTTGAGCGCATCAGGAATGACCCGGATCTCGTGCGGCGCGAGGTTGAGCGTCCGCTCCTTCAGCTCCTGCGTCTGCGGCTCCTCGCCCGTGGCGATGTAGCGCACGGAGACGGCCTGCCCCTGGTCGAGCGGGTTGTAGACGATGACGTCGCTCAGCCAGTTGCTGTTGTAGGCGCCCGGCGTGCGGCCGATGCCGGGGAGGATGAGCTGCTGGCGGAGCGACGCGCGCACGACGCCCCACTCCTGGATGACGTCGCCGCCGCCGCCCACCGGGACGCTCGGCGAGATGATCACTCCGCCGCCGCCCTGGTTGATGATCGCGCCGGAGTCGAAGACGAACGGCTCGCCGGCCTCCAGCTTGTCGGCATCGACGTGCACGAAGCCCTTCGTCACCTGCTCGTTCATGAACAGCTCGTCGTACGCGCGCGGCGCCGGCTGCCCGACGTGCCACACGGCGAGCGCCGGGTCCTTGAACAGGCGCTGGTCGGGCTGCAGGCGCGGGCGGTGAACCTGGATGAGCACCGTGTTGCCCGACGGCCCGGCGTGCAGCGCCTCCACTTCCGGCGCCGTGATGTCCCGCCACTGCTCGACCATCCCGGCCGAGGCGGTGTGCTTGGAGAGCACGGTCGGCTGGCCGCCGCCGCGGGTGATGATCCAGGCGCCGCTGTAATCAGACGTCGGGATGGCGAAGACGCCCAACTGGTCCGTGCTCAAGGGCGCGGAGGCGAGGAGGTTGTTCTGGCCGTTGCGGAAGAAGTAGAGCGAGACCTGGTTGCCGGAGCGCTGCTCGATGTAGGCGTCGCCGGCGTTGGTCATCCAGCCGTCCTGCAGGCCGTTCGAGTCGAGTGAGCCGAGGAAGGTGCGGTTGCCGTTGAGGTCGACGAAGCCGAAGTTGCTGTCGACGCGGTAAAGGAAGCGGGTGCCGGTCGAGTCGGTGCCGATGAGGCGCACCTGCGAGCTCGGCCCCAGCTCCGACTTCGGCACGAGCACCTTCGTGCTGCCGTCGCTGCCGACCGCCCACAGTCCTTCGCTGCCGAGATTGACCACGAACGGGTAGGTGCTGGTGCCGATGCGAATGTTCGAGTAGCGCGCGCGGGCGAACGGCCCGCCGGTGTCGGCGCTGCCGTTGATGAGGTCGAAGAGGGTGTTGTTGCCGGGCAGGAGGACGCGCTTCCAGCTCGCGCCGGCGTCGGTGGAGAGGAGGAAGAGGGGGAGCCGCTGGGGGTTCTTCCCCTCGAAGTCGGCGGTGGTCTGGATGAGGATGACGAGCGACGAGCCGCTCTCGCGCGCGGCCGCGGCGCTGATGCCGGTCATGCTGCCGTCCTTGGGGAAGACGACCTGCGGCTCCTCGAGGCCCTGCGAGTCGTAGGCGACGAGCTGGCCCTGGGTGGCGCCGTACGGAAGAGGCGGGGAGATCAGCGTCTGTCCGCCGATGGTGAACCCCTCGACGAGGACGAAATGGCGGTTGAGACGAAGCTGCTGCGCCGGGAACGAGGCCCGGTCGCTGTACGGCGCATACGAGATGACGCGCGCGGCGGCCGTAGACGCCAGGCCGGCAACCACCGCACACGCCGCGAGAAGACGAGTCTTCGCGAACATGGTGACTTCCTCCGTTGTCAGCTTGTACGGAGTTACGGCGGGTCCTGTCCAAAAATGTAGGGCCGACTCTCCAGCCGGCCCATCGTTTCTTTACTGCGGCCGGCTGGAGAGCCGGCCCTACATCACTTCACTTTGGCCATCGCATCGGTGATCCGCTTCTTCTGCTCGTCCGTGGTGGCCATCGACAGCGCCTTGTCGTAGCTCTCCAGCGCCGCTTTCTTGTCGCCCTTGGCCGCGTACGCGTCGCCCAGGCCGCTCCAGACGCCCATCGACGTCGGATGGTCCTTCGCGTTGCGCTTGAAGACGTCCAGCGCCTCGTCGACCTTCTTCTGCCCGAGGAGGCTGGAGCCGTACGCGTTGAGGTCCCCCTCCGTCGCTACGCTCATCGCCCTCGCCCGCAGCTCCTCGGCCTGCTTCGCATCACCCTGCTTCTCCACGATGGCAGCCTTGGTGCGGAGGTTCTGGAACGTCGGCTGGATCTTGATCGAGCTGTTCGCCCAATCGAGCGCTTCATTGAGGTCGCCGCCGTTGCGCAGCGACCAGCTCGCCGCGTTGTTCCATCCCTGCCAACTGAAGCGCGGCCGGCCGCGGAGCTGGTCGCGGAGGTTGGCCGACACGGTTTTGGCCACGTCGACGTCGATGCGGAACGGCACGCGCAGCTTCTCCCAGCGCAGGGCCACGACGGTCGACTTGTCGGTCGGGTCGTCGAAGCTGAAGGTGAGGCGCTCGGACGAGTCATTCGTCGTCTGCGGCGTGACGTTCACCCGCAGCGCATCTTCCTTCGGGTCGTAGCTGTAGCTCCCCCAGGCGTGCGACTGTTTGCTGAAGATGACCGTCCAGCCGGTGGGCGTGGGAAGCATGTGCAGGCCGTACGTGCCGGCCGGGAGCGGCTGGCCTTCGACGGCCACGTCGTCGGAGAACGAGATGGTCGTGTTCTCGTTGGCCCCGGCCCGCCAGACCTCGTTGTACGGCACCAGCTCGCCCCACACCTTGCGGCCGTTCACCGCCGGGCGGTGGTAGTCGATCTTCATCTCCGTGAGCCCGATGGTCTGCGAGACCGACGCGGCGGGGCTGACTTCCGGCAGGGTGAGCGGCACCTGGGCCAGGGCCGTCGTCGCCGCCGCGAGCGAGGCGAGCAGCAGTAGTTTCTTCATGGATCTCCTCCTTGGCGCGGATTGTATTTTTGGCGCCGGGGGGCGGATGTGTCACGCCTGTTACGGGTCAGAGGCGCTGCTTGAGCGTGGCGTAGTCGATGCGGTAGAGAGGATGGCCGTCCTCCCGCTTGTCCGCTTCCGAAACCACCTCGAAACCCTTCCGTTCCATGAAGTTCCGCCCTTCGCCGGTGGCAGCGAGGCCGTAGACGTGGCGGATGTTGGCCGGCTCGGCGACCCGGGCGAAGACGCCGTCCTCGACGTGCGTCAGCAGATAGCTGACCGCCGCGCGGTGCTCCTCGCCGCCCTGGACGACGACGCTCTCCACGTAGAGATCGCGGACGTTCGCGCGCTCGGCCGCGCCGTAGAGCGATGCCGCGCGCAGACCCTGCTCGGTGATCGTCCCTTTCACGAAGAGCTCGAACGCCTCGGGACGGACAGCGAGGACGTCGATGTGGCCGATGCGCTTCCCGTGGCGATCCCGCAGGATGACGAATCCGTTCGGGTTGGCGCCGAACCACTCCCGCAGGATGGCCAGCGGCACCGCATCGGAGCGGAACTGCTTCTCCTCCAGGCCCGCGACCCAGGCGATGTCGTCGGCTGTGGCGGGCGTGAGCGAGAACTTCATTGCCGCCGCGTCCGGATCGAGCTGCGGCTGCTTTTTGAGGAAGACGATCAGCGCCGCGATCAGCAGCGCTGCCGCGATGACGCCGCCGATGATGTGATGCACCCTCACGTCTGTCGTGACCAGCGGCACGATGCCGATGAGGATCGCGGCGATGGCCAGCCAGAGCTCCAGCTTGCGGGACGGTGTGGTCATGTCTCCCCTCTCAGTAGGGAGTGACCGCCGCCGCCCTTTCCACACCTCGACGTCAGTTCTTCCGCTGCGATACCAGCCCCACGTTCTCATAGCCGGCGGCGCGGGAGGCGTCGAGGACGTCGATGACAGCGCCGTACGGCACCTTCTTGTCCCCGCGGACGGTGATCGACCGCTTCGGGTAGAGCTCGTGCAGGCGGCGCATCTCGCTCGCCACCTGCTCGCCGCGCACGGCCAGCGACTCGATGTAGACCGAGCCGTCATCCTTCACGGTGACCTGCAGGGTCGTCTTCGCGTCGGCCAGCTCTTCGCCGGTTTCGGTCTTCGGGAGGTCCACCGGCCCGTTGACCATCGCCGGGAGCGTGACCATGAAGATGATGAGCAGCACCAGGCAGACGTCGACCAGGGGCGTGACGTTGATTTCCGATTGAATGTTGCTTTTCGCGATGTGCATGCCGATGAGACACCGGCGCGCGGCGGTGGGAAACCGCTACCGCATCGCCTCCACCGACACCAGCTCGCGCCGGATGGTGGGGTTCTCCGGGTCGAGCGACTGGGCCAGGCGGTAGGCGGCGGCCGCTTCGTCCCAGCGGCGGCGCAGGACCAGCCAGCGGCCGCGCATCAGGAGCGCGCCGCGATATGCCGGCAGCACCTCGGTCAGCACCGGGTCGTCATCCTGATACGAATCGGCGATGCCGCCAAGGTCGACCTCGAGCGGCCCCGGATCGGTGCCGTTGTACTCGACGAGGAGGCCGTGCGGGACGAGCGGGTACTTTGCGCCGAGGGTGCGGAGCATCGGGACGAGGACCGGCTCTTTGCCGGCCACGAACTCGGTCGTCGCGTACACCGGCGCGCCGGACGCGATGCGCGTCTCGATCATCGCTCGGATGAGATCCGCCACGAGGGCGAACATCCGCGGCTTGAGCGACGGGTCGGACTCCCACGCCTCGAGCACCGGACGGTAAGCGTCGAGCTGCGGCTTCACCGCCTGCATGAACGCGGGATGGCGGCGCTCGAGCTGCGCGACGTACCACGGGCGGTTGAGCATCCCGGTCTCGACCGCGATCACGTCCGGCCGCGCCCGCTCGACCTCCTGAAAGTACGTGAGCGGCGCGTAGAGCTGCCAGTCGCTCGTGAGCAGCAGCGCGTTGGGCCGCATCTGGCGCAGCGCGTTCTCGGTGTACAGCTTCGGGACGACGAAGCGGCTCCGGTCGCGCTGCGGCCACGCCAGGACGGCGGCGAGCAGCGGCACGATGAGCAGCGCCCAGGCGTACTTGCCGCCGCCGCGTACGAGTGACGCCCCGCCGTACGACGCGGCGAGGATGATGGCGATGATGGTGGGGAGCAGGTAGGCATCCCGATCGTTGGCGATGGGGTAGAAGGCCGCCCACGCGAGGTCGGCGGCGGCGATCAGGATGACGAAGAAGAAGAGCGGCCGTTCCGTGCGCCAGAGTTGGATGAGACCCCATAGGGCGAGCAACAGCGCGAGAGGCCCGAGGTCGCGCCCCAGGATGTCGAGCATGGCGCTGAACTGGCCGCTGGAGGACTGCACGTAGCTGCGGTACTGCTTACCCGTGACGTGGTCGACGAAGCGGCCGAGCGAGTCGGGATCGCCCCAGTTCAGCGGCGGATTGTGCGCCGCGGCGAGCGGCAGGTAGGCGTACAGCGCCAGCGAGGCGATGGCCAACAGGGCGCAGATCAGCACCTGCTTTTTGCCGGCGCGCCACGCGAGCGCCGCGATGCCGACGATGCACAGCCCGACGGTCACGTGATGCACGCACAGCCCAAGCCCAAAGACGAAGGCCGCGGCATACAGCAGCCGGTCGGAGCGCGTCCGATACCAGGCGAGGATCAGCGCGAAGAGCGTCACGATCAGGAACGCGTTCAGCGCATAGACCTCGGCCACCGTGGCGTAGTTCCAGAGCGTGCGCGAGAAGGCGAGCATCAGCCCGGCCAAGACGGCGACGGCGATGCGCGACGTGCGGGTGAGCGAGCCGGCGGCGAGAACCATCGCCCCGCACGCGAGCGCGGCGAAAAACGCCGAGGCGAGGTTCACCCGCCACGCGACGGTGCCCATCGGGAGCAGCGTGAAGAGATGTGTGAGCAGCAGATAGAGGGGGAAGCCGGGCGGATGGGCGTTGCCGAGGGACCAGGCGGCGATGGTCAGCTCGCCGCTGTCGGTGAGGCCGACCGTCGGGGCGAGAGTCGCGACGTAGACGCCGAGCGCGACGGCGAATACGACGGCGGCGGCGACCAGCAGGGAGCGCATCGGCGGGCGGAAAGTAGCATACGATTCGGAGCCGTGCTGAAACTGATCAGCTATCTCGCCCCGTCGATTCCGGCCGGCTTCTTCACCCTCGTGGCCCGGCATCTGGAGGCCGCGACCGGCGTGCCGACGGAAGTCGCGTTCGAGACGCGCATCTCCGGCCCGCTGGACGGCGACGATGACCCGTTCGCCGACGGCCGCGCCGACGTCGGCTTCATCTGCTCCCCCTCCTTCCGCTTCCTGCGCGGCCGCTCGCCGGTCGAGCTCCTGCCTTTGCCGGTGCCGCTCGACGCGCGCGCCGCCGGCCGCCCGGTCTACTTCGCGGACGTCATCGTGCACGCCGCCTCCGCCATCCGCCGCTTCGAGGATCTGCGCGGTGCGACGTGGGGCTACAACGACCGCAACTCGAAGAGCGGCTGGTTCAGCATGCTCGAGCGCACCGGCGGCGAGGGCTTCTTCGATCGCCTGGTCCACGCCGGCTCCCACCTCCGCTCGCTCGACCTCATCCTGACGGGCGACATCGACGCGGCGGCCATCGACTCCAACACGCTCGCCCTCCGGCAGCGCCTCGACCCCGCCCTGCGCGACCAACTCCGCGTGCTCGAGTCGTGGGGGCCATTTCCGATCCAGCCGGTGATCATCCGCGGCGGCGTCGCGCTGAAGGAGCGCATCCGCGAGGCGCTGCTGGCCATGCACGAGACGCACGGCGCCGCGCTGGCCGAGTTCGGCGTGGCCCGGTTCACCATGGGCGATGAGGGTACGTATCGCTGACATGCTCGAGCAGGTGGCCGCCTTCCTCCGCTCCATCGGCATCGAGGTGCATGCGCGGCGCATCGACCACGAGACGCTCGTCCCGGGCGTCGACATCTTCGCCGGCGGCCTGATCTACGACGAGCCGCGGCTGGCCAGCCCGGCGGATCTTCTGCACGAGGGGGCGCACATCGCCCTCACCCCGCCCGCCCTCCGCGCCGCGCTCAACGGCACCATCGAGAGCAGCCCGGCCGAGGAGGTGTCGGCCATCGCCTGGACATGGGCCGCGGCGATGCACCTCGGCCTCGACCCGGCGCGCGTCTTCCACACCGAAGTCGTCAGCGGCAACGGCCCGACGCTGCTCGAAAACTTCGCCACCGGCCACTACGTCGGCGTGCCGATGCTGCAGCGATGGGGGCTGACTGGTGCCGGGGAGTATCCGCGGATGCGGCGGTGGGTGCGGGAGGGGCCGAATTGAGGATTGAGGATGGAGGATTGAGGATGACGCTCCGCGTCCACGATGCTCCTCGCACGGCGGAGCCATCCTCAATCCTCAATCCTCAATTCTCAATTCCTACGTCTCTCCATCCAGCCGCAGCGAGGCGAAGCCGGTGGCGTGCGATACGTCGTCCATCACTCCCACCGACACCGCCTCGGTCTTGCTGTCGACCGTCACGTCGAGCTTGAGCGTGATCTCCTTCCGCCGTTCCAGCGACTCGGCGGGGAAGCGGAGCTCGTGCACGTTCGTCTTGACCTCGGAGACCGCGCCGTCGCGGCGCAGGAACGCGGTGTAGCTCTGGAAGCGGCCGCGCAGGTCGCCGCCGTCCGGCAGCAGCGTGAGGGCGCTGGTCGGGATGCGCACCTCGACGGGAACGACGAGGTGCTCGTCGGTGGCGATCTTCGACGCGCCGCCGGCCCGGATGCGGATGTTCAGTTCGTTGCGGGCGATGGGATAGAAGAGGTTCGCCGCGACCGCGTCCTTCATCTCCGAGTTGGTGGAGCGCTCCACGAACGCCTGCCGCGTCCGCACCTGCAGGCCGCGGCGGTTCTTCAGCCGCACCTGCACGGAGCGGATGGTGTCCTGCTTCGCGCCGGTCGCGCGGTAGCCGATCGAGTAGTAGGAGGAGAGGTCGTTGGAGATCGTGTCGAAGGCGAGCTGGAAGTTGTTCGAGGCCGTCAGTGCGGCGCCGCCGGTCTGCGCGGCGATGGTGCGCAGGGTCTGCAGGTGCTCGTCGCGGCGGAGGAGCTGCCGCCCGGGGTTGTTGTACTCCGTGCCGAGGTTCTCGGCGCTCATGGCCTCCATGTCGCCGGAGAGGCCGGCGGCATCGATGGGGTAGAACGTGATGCCCGTGCTGTTCGCGGTGTCGGCCATGATGTTCGTCAGCGACGGCTCCGCGTACTGCTGCCCCTCCCGCTGCGCGTTGTAATTGGCGCCGTTGGCGAAGCGCTCCTTGACCTGGTCGACGAACTCGAAGATCGGCTGCGCCGCGCGATCCGACAGCGCCTCGGTGACCACGACGAAGACCTTCCGCCCCTCGATGCCGCGCATGGAGCTCATCACGCTCTTCATCGCCTCGACCTTGCCCCGCTGCTCGTACATCACCTTCGCCGCGTAGAGGCGGGCCTGCTCGGTGGCCAGCTCGATGGGGGGGATCTGGCCGATCATGGCGTAGTCGGTGGGCATGTCGCTGATGGCCCGCTCGGCCATCTTGCGGTCCTGGACGTAGAGGTTGCCGCCCGCGCGCTCGTTCTTCATGGCCTCGATGGTGGCGATGATCGCCTCCACGTCGCCGGTGAACGGCACGCCGATGTCGAGCGGCGGGTTCCAGGCGACGATCATCACCTCGTCGCCGGGCCGCACGGTCTGGCGGACGAAGGCCTTCATCGAGTCGAAGACCTTGTTGCGGGTGAAGATGCGCAGCGAGGCGTTGTCCAGGAAGATGACGATCTTGCGGGAGCGGACGTCCTGCTGCAGCGGCGCCGCCACCGCCTCCGCCGTTTTCGTCGTAGCGCCGCGCACTGTCGTCGTCGTCCCCATCATCTCCGCGAAGTTGGTGATCTCCTGCCGGTGGCCATTCTCGAAGACCTCGAAGTCATCCCTGGTCAGCCCGCGCACCGGCTTGCCGCTGCCGTCCGTCACGATCGCATCGACGTTGATGATGCGCACCTCGATCGTCTCGCTGAAGAACGGATCCGGCTGCCGCTCCTGCGCGAAGAGGGCAACGGCGAGGAAGGCCAGGGGGAACGCGAGTTTGCGCATGCGTTGATTGTAGTTGTTAGTTGTTGGTTATTGGTTGTTAGTAGAACCGACAACCGACAACGGTTTTCTACCAACAACCAACAACTAACGACCAACAACTACTCTCTCCGCGCCTCGATCAACTGAAACATCCCTCCCGTGGCGATCACCTTCGTCACGCTGAAGCCGCCGTCGCGGAGGAGCTGGGCGAACTCGGATGCAGTCCGCTCCCGGCCGCCGAGCATCACGAGCATGTTCAGGTCCATGAAGGCGACGGGCGACGGCTGGGTGGTGCCCGGCAGCACCGTCTCGACGACGAGCAGCTTCGCGCCCGGCTCGGCGGCGCGATGCACGGCGCGCAGGATGGCCAGCGCCTTCTCGTCATCCCAGTCGTGGAGGATCGACTTGAGCGCGTAGAGGTCGCCGCCGCGCGGGACGTCGCCGAAAAAGTCGCCGGCGACGAGCTCGATGCGATCGGCGAACGGGCTGGCGGCGACCGCCTCCTTCGCGGCGTCGATCACCGCCGGCAGGTCGAACAGCACGCCGCGCGCGCCGGGGCCGGCGCCGCGCAGCAGCGCCCGCAGCAGCACGCCCTGGCTCCCGCCGACGTCGACGATGCGCCGGAACGGCGACGCGTCGTACAGCCGCGCCACATCCTCGGCCACGATCGCGGAGAGGTTCCCCATGCCGCGCGCGAACGCCAGCCCCTCCTCCTGGTTCTTCGCGTAGTACTCCCACGCCGGGACGCCGAGCGTCTCCGCGGACATCGGGCCGCCGGTGCGCACCGCGTCGTACAGCCGGCCCCACGGCAGCCAGTGTCCGGGCGCCATCTCCGCGACGAGGAAGTCGCGCAGCGAATGCTCGGCGTCGGAGCGGAGGCACTCGCCGGTAGGGGTGAGTGCGAAGCTGCCCGGCGCCGTCTCGACGAGCAGGCCGGACGCGGCGCAGGCGCGCAACAGGCGGTACATCGCGGACGGGTCGGCGCTAGCAGCCGCGGCGATCGCATCCGCCGTGGTCGTGCCGCGGGCGATGAGGTCCGCCACGTTGAAGCGTGCCGCGGTGCCCGCGGCCTGCGCTACCCACATGCCCATCATCATCTGCATGACCTGCGCATGCGGGGGCGGTCCCTGATGCTCAGCGGACATGAAGCCTCCTTCGATTCAGCGCGCCAGCACTTCGTCCAGCACGCGCGCGAACGCCTCGGCCGGATCGTCGCCGACGCGATACTCGCCGGACATCTGGTAGCGGAACACCACGTGACCGTTCTTCGTCACCACGGCGTTGGCGATGCGCCGCTTCCGCCCCATCCCGAGGCGCTCCAGCTTACCGAAGAAATCGACGGTGACCTCGGCCGAGTCGTCGATCGTGACGTGGTCCTTCAGGATGTTCACCAGCCGCGCGGTGAGCGCCGGGTCGCCCTTGCCGCGCACGGCGAGGCGCGAGGTGCCGGTCAGGGCGGCCGCCGCCTGCTCGACGAGACGCTCGTTGTTGTCCGAATCGCCCCCTTCGACGTACGCCCGCAGGCTGCTCGGGGCCGGCTCCGGGTCGGGCGCCGGCTCCTCCGTCTCCGTCTGCTGCGGACCGGGCTGCGGGTCCGGCTTTGGATCGGGCTTCGGCGGCGGCTTCGGCGGCTTCGCGATGGTCTCCGTGATGGGCGCCGTCGTCGTGGAGAGAGTCGGATTCGTCGTGGTGGTGATGATGGACGGAGCGGTGTTGGTGAAGACGTCGATGGCCGTCTGCGACGGCTGCATCGACTGCGAGGTAACGCTGGCCGTCGCCGGCCCGGTGGCCACGGCCGTGTTCGAGGCGACCTGCTGCGTCGGGCCCGCACGGCGCATCCAGATGAACGCCAGCAGGCCGGCAATCACGAACACGCCGATGATCGTGGCGATGAGCGGCAGCGCCGA
>DATEOX010000085.1:0-9510 GCA_035273585.1 Thermoanaerobaculia bacterium | reverse complement strand
AGTAGTCCATCCCCCGGCCGAGCAGCTCGCCGGCCACCCGGCCCGGCTGGTACCGCGGGCTGGTGAACAGGCCGACCGTCTCGGCGGAGCGGATCTCGGAGTAGCGGTCGTCTCTTGCCCGCCACACGCGGGCGATCGCCTCGGTGAGCTGCGCGTCGGTCGCGCCGCCGCGCAGCAGGGCGCGGAGGTCGTGGCCGCGGGAGGCGAAGAGGCAGGTGTAGAGCTCGCCGTCCGCGCTGAGGCGGGCGCGGGTGCAGGTGCCGCAGAAGGGCTGCGTCACGGAGGTGATGACGCCGATCTCGCCGGCGACGTCGGCATAGCGCCAGCGCTCGGCGACCTCGCCGAAGTAGTCGCGCTCGGCCGGCACGAGCGGCCACTCGCGGCCGATGGTCTCCACGATCTCGCGGCCGGAAACGACGTCGTCGATGCGCCAGCCGTTCGTGTTGCCGACGTCCATGTACTCGATGAAGCGGACGATGTGCGGCGTGCCGCGGAAGCGGCGGGCGATGTCGACCAGGCCGCGGTCGTTCATCCCGCGGCGGACCACCACGTCGATCTTGATCGGCTGCAGGCCGGCGTCGTGCGCGACGTCGATCGCCTCCAGCACGCGCGCCACCGGAAAGTCGACGTCGTTCATCGCGCGGAAGACGGCGTCGTCGAGCGAGTCGAGACTGACGGTGAGGCGGCGCAGCCCCGCATCGCGCAGCGCGCGCGCCTTCTGCCGCGTGAGGAGGGAGCCGTTGGTGGTGAGCGTCAGGTCCTCGAGGCCGACGTCCGCCAGCATGGCCACGAGCCGCTCCAGATCGCGCCGGATGAGCGGCTCGCCGCCCGTCAACCGCACCTTCTGCACGCCAAAGTCGCGCACGAAGACGCGCGTCAGGCGGGCGATCTCCTCGAAGGTCAGGAGCTGCTCGCGCTCCAGGAACGCGAAGTCGCGCCCGAACACCTCCCGCGGCATGCAGTAGACGCAGCGGAAGTTGCAGCGGTCGGTGACCGAAACACGCAGGTCGCGGAGGGGACGTGTCAGTAGGTCGCGCACGAGTTGTTGGTTGTTAGTTGTTGGTTGTTGGTAGATCGTCCGGCCGGGTGTCCTACTAACAACCAACAACTAACAACCAACAACTACTACTCCGGCGCAAACAAAAACTCCAGCACCGTCTTCGCCCTCGCGGCCCAAGCGCGCTCGCTGTGGTCGGCGCGGCGGTCTTCGTGGAAGCGGAAGTTCATGTCGTTCCAGCCTTTGGCGCGGAGGCGGTCGCGGAGGGCGCGGGCGTCGGTGAGCGCCTCCTTCCCCTCCCGCCCGCCGATGTCGACCCAGATCAGCGGCTTGTCGCCCTCGAAGGCGTCGACCGAGGCCAGGATGGCGCGGTTGTCCCACCAGACGGAGGGGGACATCACGGCGGCGCGGCCGAAAACGTCGGAGCGCGTCAGCACCAGGTAGAGCGACACGAGGCCGCCGAGGGACGAGCCGCCGATGGCGGTGTGGTCGCGGTCGGCGCGGGTGCGGAAGCGGGCGTCGATCATCGGCTTCAGCTCCTCGACCACCATCCGCCCGTAGTCGGCCGCCTTCCCGCCGCCCTTCTTCGCCTCGCTCCGCGTCGGCGTGTACTCGTCGATGCGCGCCGAGCCGGCGTGGTCGATGCCGACGATGATCACCGCCTCGGCATCCGCACCGCCGATGGCCTCGTCGGCCGACTCCGCGAGGTGCCAGTGGTTGCCGGGGACGAAGGCACGCTCCGGGTCGAAGAGGTTCTGGCCGTCCTGCATGTAGAGGACGGGGTAGCGCCGCTCCTGCCGCTCGTCGTAGCCGGGCGGCAGGTAGATGGTGAGGTCGCGCTGATTGCCGAGGATCTGCGACTCGACGGCAGGGATCCGCTCCAGGCGGCCGCGGCGGATGGAAGCGCGCCGGTTCTCACGGCGAAACGTCCGCTGGAACGCGGACCGCAGCGTCTGCGCCATCGATCTCATATCTGTCCGCGGTTGCGAGGTTGCGAGTACCAGGCCTAGCCGATCTCCCTGTACCCGCTGCGGAAGTAGACGAGCGGCTGTCCCTCGCGCGTTTTTGAGTCGACGACCTCGCCGATGAAGATGGAGTGATCGCCGCCCGCGAGCTGGTCGTGGACGCGGCACTCGAGCGTCGTCAGCGCGCCGCCGATGAGCGGCACCCCGAGGCCGCCGCGCTCGACGTCGACGCCGGCGAACTTGTCGTCCGAGCGCGAGGCGAAGCGGTTCGAGACGTCGTCCTGGCCGGCGGCGAGGATGCTGACCCCGAAGCGCTGGGCGGCGACGATCGCGTCGTGCGTCTTCGTGCTCTTCTCGATGCAGACCAGCACGAGGGGCGGGTGGAGGGAGAGGGAGGCGAAAGAGGCCACGGTCATCCCGAACTGCTTCCCGTCGTGCTCGGTCGTCACCACCGTCACGCCGCTGGCGAAGTGGGACATCGCCAGCTTGAACGCGGCGTCGTCGATCATGGCGGCGGAGTCTACCGCAAACTTTTGGCCGCTCGCGGCGTATCTGTCCGGCAGGAGGAACGCCCCATGCGCCGATTCGCCGTCGCCACCGCTCTGCTGCTCACCACGCTCTCCGCCAGCGCCGCTCAGAACCACATCACGAAGACCTTCGATGCTGCCGAAGGCGGGAAGCTCGTGCTGAAGGCGGACGTCGGCGACGTCCAGGTGACCACGGGAGGCCGCGGCGTGACGGTGGACGTCACGACCAGCGGCCGCGACGAATCGGTCAAGTCGTACCACGTCTCGTTCAGGCAGGACGGGAACACGGTCTACGTCGAGGGCGACGACGGCCGCAACGGGTGGCGCTGGTTCGACTTCGACAACCTGAAGGTCAAATACGTCGTCTCCGTGCCGCGGCGCTTTCAGGTCGACCTCCAGACGTCCGGCGGCGACATCGACCTGGCGGACCTCGACGGCGAGGTGCTGGCCCGCACCTCCGGCGGCGACATCGTCATCGGCAACACGGCAGGCAACGTGACGGCCAAGACGTCGGGCGGCGACGTGAAGGTGCGCGGCGCGAGCGGCATGCTGAAGGTGGGCAGCTCCGGTGGCGACATCGACATCGACAACGCGAACGGCGAGGTGGAGGCGCGCACCTCCGGCGGCGACATCGAGATCCGCCGCGCCGGCGCGAATGTCCTGGCCCGCAGCTCCGGCGGCGGCATCCACATCGACGAGGCCTACGGCGCCATCGACGCCTCGACCTCCGGCGGCTCGATCGAGGCCCGTTTCTCGCGCCAGCCCAACGCCGACTCGCGCCTCGTCACCTCCGGCGGCGGCATCAGCGTGACCCTGGCCGGCAACGTCGCGGCGGACATCGACGCGCACACCTCCGGCGGCGGCATCTCCTCCTCCATTCCGGTGATGGTCCTGGGCAAGCAGAGCGAGGACTCGCTGGTGGGCAAGGTGAACGGCGGGGGCCCGAAGCTGTACGTGCGCACCTCGGGCGGCGGAATCTCGTTGCGGCGGATGTAGCGTCATCCTGAGCCGCGCAGACGGCGAAGGATCTCCCCGCAAGCACGAGGAGATCCTTCGCCGTCTTCGCGGCTCAGGATGACACTTCTTGTACAATCCCGCGCCTCATGAGCGACATCGGCGAGGCGATCAGCGAGGCGGTGGAAGGCGCAGGCGAGTCGAAACTGAACGCGGTGATCGCGCTGCTGGTGGCGATCATCGCCACGATGATGGCCCTGGGGAGCATCAAAGGGGGCAACATCGGACAGGCGATGTCGCAGGCGCAGTCCGACGCGGTCGACACCTGGGCCCAGTACCAGTCCAAGAGCACGAAGCAGAACATCGCCGAGGCGCTGACCGTGCAACTGGCGGCGCAGCGCGACCTGGCGACGTCCCTCACGCCCGCCCAGCGCCAGAACATCGACCAGCTCGTCGCCCGCTACACCTCTGAAGTCGCCCGCTACAAAAAGGAGAAGGGCGAGCTGGAGAAGGCGGCGAAGGCGAAGCAGCAGGAGTACGAGGACCTCAACGTCCACGACGACCAGTTCGACCTGAGCGACGCCGCGTTCTCCGTCTCCATCGCCATCCTCGGCGTCACAGCGCTGACGCAGAAGCGCTGGCTGCTCTTCGTCGGCATCACCTTCGCCCTCATCGGCCTGACCTTCTGGGTGGCCGGTTTCTTCAACCTCGGGCTGCACCCGGAGGGGCTGACCGGCATCTTCTCTTAAACTCTCCCGCGGGGGAGCCGTATATGCCGGTCGTGAAGAAGAAACTCATCATCATCGTCATTGCCGTCGTCGCTCTCCTGGCGATCATCGGGACGTCGGTCGCGGCCAAGAAGCGGGACGGGAACCTGACCGAGGTCACGGTGGCCAAGGCCGAGCGGGCGGACCTCACCAGCAAGGTCACGGCCAGCGGCAAGATCGAGGCCCAACGCAAGGTCGACCTCTCCTCGCACGTGATGGGGCAGATCGTGAACCTCGCCGTGCGCGAGGGGGACGCGGTGAAGAAGGGCGACTTCCTCCTGCAGATCGACAAGGCCCAGCTCGCGGCGAACACGGCCAGCTCCGCGGCCGCGGTGCAGGCGCTGCTGTCCGACCGCGACGCCGCGCGGGCGAACCTCACCGAGGCGCAGCGCAACTACGAGCGCGCGCAGAAGAACTACTCCGAGAAGATCATCCCCGCGGCGGAGCTCGACCGGGCCCGCGCCGCGATCGACGCCGCGACGGCGAACGTCGCCTCCGCCGACCGCCGCATCGAGCAGGCCAAGGCCAGCCTCCAGGGGGCGCAGGACACGCTGTCGAAGACGACCATCCACGCGCCGATGTCCGGCCTCGTCACGCGCCTCCCGGTGGAGGAGGGCGAGGTGGCGGTCATCGGCACGATGAACAACCCCGGCACCGTGCTGCTGACCATCAGCGACATGAGCGTGGTCGAGGCGGTGATCGAGGTGGACGAGACGGACATGCCGGCCGTGAAGCTCGGTCAGAAGGCGAAGGTCACGATCGATGCCTACCCGAACAAGACCTTCGACGGCGTCGTCACCGAGGCCGGCTCCAGCCCTATCTCGCGGGGAGGCGTGGCCAGCGGCAACGAGGCCATCAAGTTCGAGGTGAAGATCCAGGTCACCAACCCGCCGGAGGGCGTGCGGCCCGGCTTCTCCTGCGCGGCGGACATCATCACCGGCTCGCGCCCCAAGGCGCTGGCCATCCCCATCCAGGCCCTCGTGGTGCGCGAGAAGGAAGGGACGAAGAAGGAAGAGGAAGGCGTCTACACGCTGGACAAGGAGCTGAAGGTCAAGTTCGTCCCGGTCAAGACCGGCATCACGGGCGAGACGCAGATCGAGCTGGCCAGCGGCCTCGCGGAGGGGACGCAGATCGTGACCGGGCCGTTCCGCGCGCTGCGCGAGATCAAGGACGGGCAGAAGGTCCGGATCGCGAAGGAGAAGACGGACAAGGAGAAGGAGAAAGACAAAGTGTCGTCCTGAGCCGCGAAGACGGCGAAGGATCCGCACCGCAAGACCGGTACGGATGCTTCAGCGTCTACGCGCTTCAGCATGACACCGAGGTTGAGATGGAGACGTTCCGCATCGCAGCCGAGGCGCTGCGCCGCCACCTCCTGCGCAGCTTCCTGACGCTGCTCGGGGTCATCATCGGCGTGATGACGGTGGTGGCCGTCGTGGCCGTGATCTCGGGCCTGAACAACTACGTCTCCACGCAGCTCTTCAATCTCAGTCCGGATGTCTTCATCGCCACCCAGTTCGGGATCATCACCAGCCAGGAGGAGTTCCTGGAGGCGGTCAAGCGGAAGCGGCTGGACATGACCGACCTCCGCGCGGTGCGGGAGCACTGCAAGACCTGCGGCGTGGTCAGCGCGCAGGCGTCGGACCGGATGAGCATCCGCCGCAACGGCCGGCAGCTCGGCGGCGTGGTGGTCTTCGGCGGCTCGGCGAACCTGGCGGACACGAAGAACGTGGACATCGATGCGGGCCGCTTCTTCACCGCGTCCGAGGACATGCACGGCGCGCCGGTGGCCGTGATCGGCACGGACGTGCGCGACGAGCTGTTCGGGCGGCTCGACCCGGTCGGCCGCACGCTGAAGGCGAACGGCTACAACCTCACGGTGATCGGCGTGCTGAAGAAGCAGGGCTCGATCCTCGGGCAGAACCAGGACAACCAGATGTACATCCCGCTCTCGACCTTCGCCAAGAACTTCGGCACGCGGCGGAGCATCGGCATCGGCATCCGGCCGCTGAAAGGCATCGCCGGGATGAACGAGTGCATGGACGAGGTGCGGGTGATCCTGCGCAGCCGCCGGCACACGGCGTTCCGGGCCAAGGACCCGTTCTCGTTCGTGACGGCCGAGGCGCTGCAGGCGGTGTGGCGGAGCATCTCGGCCAGCTCGTTCGCCCTGATGACGTTCATCTCCGGCATCTCGCTGGTGGTGGGCGGGATCGTGATCACGAACATCATGCTCGTGTCGGTGGTGGAGCGGACGCGCGAGATCGGCATCCGGCGCGCGATCGGCGCGCGGCGGGGGGACATCCTGCGGCAGTTCCTCACGGAGGCCGCGCTGCTCTCATTCATCGGCGGCCTCCTCGGCGTGCTCCTCGGATACGCGATCAGCAAGGGCATCTCGTCGGCGTTCCCGCTGCCGACGCTGGTGAAGCCGTCGCTGGTGATCAGCGGTCTGTCGATCGCGGTGGTCACCGGGTTGATCGCGGGAGTGTTCCCGGCGGTGAAGGCGGCGAGGCTGCCGCCGGTGGAGGCGCTGCGCTATGAGTAGGGTCGCACCCCTCATCCGCCCTTCGGGCACCTTCTCCCCGCGGCGCGGGGAGAAGGCTCTGAGGAGCGGGCGATGAGTAGGCTGCTGGAGAACCTCCGCTTCGCCTTCAATGCCATCCGCGGGCACAAGCTGCGGTCGGTGCTGACCATCACCGGCATCGTCATCGGCGTGGCCACGGTCATCGCCATGGTCTCGCTCATCGTCGGCTTCAACAACAGCGTGACGAAGAGCTTCGAGTCGTTCGGCGCGACACTGGTGCAGTTCCAGAAGTTCGATCCGCGCTTCGGCCCGGGCCAGCGGAGCGACGACGAGCGGAACCGCAAGAACCTGACCTACGAGGACGCGCTGGCTCTGAAGCGCCTCTGCCCCTCGATGGCCGCCGTCTCGCCGGAGCGCTATTGGTTCTCCGGCGACGGCAGCACGCCGAACATCACCTACAACGGCATCGAGGCCACGCCGGACACGGTGGGCGGCGTCAACGAGGACTACCCGATCGCGAACAACCACTTCGCCAAGGACGGCCGCTTCATCGTGGAGACGGACGTCTCGCACAGCGCGCGGGTGATCGTCCTCGGATCGAAGATCGCCGACACGCTGTTTCCGAGCCGCGATCCGATCGGCAAGGTCGTCGCGCTCAACGGCCGGCGCTTCATGGTCATCGGCGTGTTGGAGGCGCAGGGGGCGACGTTCTTCGAGTCGACCGACTCGCACGTCTTCCTCCCCATCTCCACCTTCGACACCGAGTTCCCATCGATCAAGAAGTTCCAGGGCGTGAACATCGCCACCGTGCCGCGATCACCACAGCTCGTCGGCAACATCATCGACGAGGGGACGTCCGTGCTGCGCGCGAGGCGGAAGGTGCCATTCAACAAGCCGAACGACTTCGGCATCCTGACGCCGGACAAGCTGATCGGGAACTTCAAGGCGGTGACGGGCGGCATCACGCTGGCCATGGTGGTGATCTCGTCGATCGCGCTGATCGTCGGCGGCGTGGGGATCATGAACATCATGCTCGTCTCGGTGACGGAAAGGACGCGCGAGATCGGCATCCGCAAGGCCATCGGCGCGGTGAAGCGCGACATCGTGGTGCAGTTCCTCACCGAGGCGATGAGCCTGGCGGGGATGGGCGGCGTGATCGGCATCTCGATCGGCGTCGGCATCGCCGTGATCGTGCGCAGCGTCGCGCCGCTGCAGACCGCCACGCCGATGTGGTCGATCCTCCTCGGCTTGCTCGTGTCGCTCTCGATCGGGCTCTTCTTCGGGATCTACCCCGCATGGAAGGCGGCAAAGCTGGACCCGATCGAGTCGCTCAGGTACGAGTAGCTCACAGCTCACAGGTCACAGCTCACAGGGAGAGGCGGCGCTACTCCGCCAGAATCGCCTGCGCGGCGGCGCGCGCACTGGAGAGCGCGGCGTCGCTGAGCATCCCGGTCTCCCCCACCCAGTCGCCCGCGACGTAGAGGCCGCGGATGGGCGTGTCGGGGGCGGGGCGGCGGGCGGCGGGCTTGTGCAGCGCGTTGGAGACGGTCATGGACGGGAGGTAGCGGCGGTGCACGACGAGCTCGCGCCAGCCGGGCTGCAGCTCATCGAGGAGCGACTCGAGCTCCTGCTCGCTGGCCGGCGCGGTGCCATCGCCGCGGTACTTCATCGCATGCACGAGCGCGCCGCCGCGCGGCGTGAGCTGCGCCCATTGCGAGTGCACGGAGAAGTACAACGGCTGATCGATGCCGAGCGCGAACGTCGCATCCTTTACCGGGAGCTTCGACAGCGCGACGTCGAGGCAGGCGGCGACGACGGGCGTCGCCTGGTTGTGCATCGGCTCGCCGACCAGCTCATCGACCGTCTCCGGATCGACGGCCAGCAGCACGGTACCGGCCGGGAGCCGCGTTCCCTGCATCCCCTCGGGCGGGATCTCCGGCAACGCGACCGACATCGTGTCGTTGCGGTCCTCGAGCTCCAGTCCGCCGAGCTCGATGCCGCGCACGCGATCGTCGTGATCGACGCGCACCACGCGCGAGCTGGTGACGAAGTTCACCCCGGAGGTCACGGCGTGGCTGTGCAGCGCGTCGACGATCTTCTGCCACCCCTCGTCGACGTACATCACGCCGCCGAGGACGAGCCGCAACTGTCCGAGCGCCGCTTCGGCGCTCAGCTCTCCGGGCGCATCGGTGTACGTGGCGAGGCGGATGTACGCCTCCATCACCTCGCGCAGGCGCGCGTCGCGGACGTGGGAGACGAGCCACTCGCGGGCGGACATCGAGGCGTACGGCTTCGGGTCGATGCGGCGCAGGCGGAAGAGAAGGGCCGCCGCCTCGAGCTTGGCCCGCGCGCCGAGGAGGCCGGTGAAGAGGAGCGGGAGGGGGGCGGCGGGGAGGCGATGACGCTCGCCGCGGTAGAGGGCGATGCCGCGCCGCTTGGGCGTGCCGCCGCGCAGGGCGATGCCGAGCTCGCGGTAGACGGCCGCGGCGGCACCACCCCGGTAGACCGCATGCGGCCCGAGGTTGAAGCGGTAGCCGTGGCGGAGGTGCGTGATGGCCCGGCCGCCCAATTGGCGCTTTTTTTCGAAAATCGTGACGCTTTTTCCGGCTTTGGCGAGGTAAATGGATGCGGCAAGGCCGGCTAGGCCTCCGCCGACGATGATGACGTTTTTGCTCACGGAACCGGGGGATGGTAGCGCAACCTGTGGCAGAATCGGAGCTTCGGTCCGCGTTCCTGTGCAAGAAACAGTTCTCAACCGCGCAGTTGTGGTCGAGAATTGACC
>DATEOX010000084.1:0-14141 GCA_035273585.1 Thermoanaerobaculia bacterium | reverse complement strand
CACGCTGCGGGAAGGCATCATCAGCAAGTCGGGCCCGTGGTCGGAGGGAAGCGTGCACGCCACGATGGTCCTGCCGCTCCTCGCGCCTTTGCAGGCGCGCGATGGGTTCCGGCTGACGTTGGACGCCACGCTGGCCGCCGGCCGCTACGTCATCAGTTGGCAGGCCGGCGACGGCCCGCGCCAGAGCACCTTCCTCTCCGAGCCGCGCAGCGCCGCGTCGCTCACCGCACGCAACGCGGTTAACGCGGCGCCGCCCGCCGAGGCGGAGACGTTCCGCGTTTCGGAGCACGCCCTCTGCCGCCGCGTGGGCGACGATGCGCTGCTCTTCGACACCGCGGCCGGCACCTATCACGTGCTCAACGAGACGGGCGCGCGGGTCTGGGAATTGCTGGAGCAAGGCCAAAGCATGGCCACGATCGCCACGGCGGTGGCGGCCGAGTACGACGTCGATGCACAGCGCGCCGCCGAAGACGTGGCGGCGATCGTGGCCCAGCTCAGGGAGGCGAACCTGGTCGTATGACGCTCCTGGTGCAAGCGGTGCTGGCCGTGATCGCTGCGCGCGTGCTGCCGTTGCGCGTGCTGCTCGCCCCGAGCGTGAGGCGTTCATCGAGCAGACGATCGGCCGAGGAGGTCGCGAGCGCCATCCGCCGCATCCCGTTCACGAACTGCCTCACTCGCTCGCTGGCGGCGACGCTGCTCATTCCGCGGGCCGAGTTGCGGCTGGCCTTTCATCGGCACGCCGCGCACGCCTGGGTCGAGCTCGACGGCCGGGCCATCCTGGACGAGCCCGCGCCGATGAGCTGGGAGCCGTTCAAGCTTTCGCCTCGATGAGCTCCGCGTCGAGGTCCGTCCGGCGGAGGATGAACACCGTGGCGATGACGGCCAGGATCGCGCCGTTCACCCCCAGCGCGACGGAGATCGACCACCGCTGGGCGACGTAGCCCGCCAGCAGGTTGCCCAGCGGCATGCCCCCGCGGAAGGCGAGCATGAAGATCGACATCACCCGGCCGCGCATCGCGTCGCTCGTGGTGAGCTGCACGAGCGAGCTGTACATCGAGATCACCCCCACGATGCAGGCGCCGGCGCAGAAGGCGATGGCCATCGAGAGCGGCAGCCGGCGGGAGAAAGCGAACCCGATCAGCAGGCAGGCGAACGTGAGCTGCAGGGTGAGAGCGAGCTTCCCCTTCTTCGCGATGTGCCCGCTGGCCGCGACGAACAGCGCGCCGCCAACCGATCCGAGGCCGTACGCGGTGAGCAGCCAACTGTAGCCGCGCGCGTCGAGGTGGAAGATCGACTTCGCCACCACCGGCAGGAACGTGATGATCGGCATCCCGAGGAACGTGCCGGCGAAGGCGAGGAAGGTCAGCAGCAGCAGCGACGGCCGTGTGGTGACGAAGCGGAAGCCGGCGCGCATCTCCTCGAAGATGCTCCCCTTCTCGCCGCTCCCCGTCGCGCGCGGCGCATGGATGAGCAGCAGGGCGATGATCACGGCCACGAACGAGAGCCCGTTCAACCCGAAGCAGACCGCCGCGCCGAACGCGGTCAGGGCCAGGCCGGCCAGGATCGGCCCGATGACGCGCGCCAGGTTGAACTGCATGGAGTTCATGGCGATGGCGTTCGGCACGTCCTCGCGCTTCACCAGCAGCGGCAGCAGGGAGATGTACGCCGGCCCGCTGAACGACTGTGCGCTGCCGGTGAGGAACGAGAGGAGGAAGATGTGCCAGACCTTCACCTGGCCGGAGAAGATCAGCAGGCCGAGCATGAAGGCGAAGCTCATCTGCAGGTACTGCGACCAGAGCATCACCCGGCGGCGCTCCATCCGGTCGGCCACGACGCCGCCGAAAAGGGAGAAGAAGAGCATCGGGCCGGTGGCCAGGAATCCGTCCACGCCGAGGAGGAAGGCCGAGCCGGTCATGTTCAGCACGACCCAGCTCTGGGCCACGGTCTGCATCCAGGTGCCGGTGGTGGAGGTGAAGGCGCCGAACCAGAGGAGGCGGAAGTCGCGGTAGCCGAGGGCGCTGAAGGTCCGCCGCAGCGCGCTCTGCGGCGGCGGCGCCTGCGCTTCCGACTCGATGGTTTGCTGCTCGGGGAGCGAGGCGCTCATTCGCCGGGCTTCAATCGGGAGGGGCGAGAGAACATTCCGCTCTCTGTCATCCTGAGCCGCGCAGACGGCGAAGGATCCGTACCTTCAGGCACGGCGCAAGATCGGTACGGATTCTTCGCCGTCTTTGCGGCTCAGAATGACACCTCGTCCGGCTACCGCGCGATCTTCAGCCGCGGCGCGGGCGCCGTGTGTGCGTGGCAGATGGCGATGGCCAGCGCATCCGAGGCATCCGTCGACATCTTGATCGTCGCGCAGCCGGGGAGCAGCAGCCGGACCATCTTCGCCACCTGCTCCTTCTCCGCGCCGCCGTAGCCGACCACCGCGCTCTTCACCGACCGCGGCGCGTACTCGAACACCTCCAGCCGCGCGCTGCGCGCCGCGAGGAGGATCACCCCCCGCGCATGCGCGAGCTGCACGAGGCTCCGGATGTTCTTCCCCGCGAACGGCGTCTCGATGGCCACCGCCTGCGGCCGCGACCGCGCGATCAGCGCCAGCAGCTCTTCATGGATGCGCAGCAGCCGGTCGGCCAGCTCCGCCCCGCGCGGCGTGGTGATCGACCCCTGCTCGACCAGCGCCAGCTTCCCCCGCTCCGCGTCGATGATCCCGAAGCCGGTGGTGATGGAGCCGGGGTCGACGCCGAGGATGCGCATGGAGCGATTGTACGGTCACTTGCGAAACCGCGCCTCGTAGATCTCCCGCCCCTCCTCCCGGTACTTCGCCTCGTAGTTCGTGCGCGGCGGATCGTCCGGTCCCGGCACGCGCGTCTCCGTTGCGAAGTGCTGCGCGATCAGCGGCGCCGCAACCTCGAAGTACTCGCGATGGTCCGTCACGTAGATGCCCGTCCCGCCGTCCACGAGCACCCGCCGGATCTCCTGAAGCACCTCCGGCCTGATGATCCGCCGCTTCTGCTCCTTCTTCCTCGGCCATGGATCGGGAAAGTAGATGTGCACCTCGGCGATCGACGCGTCGGGCAGCATGTCCCGCATCACCAGAAAGGCATCATGGTTGATGAGGCGGATGTTGCCCAGCCCGCGCTTCGCCACCCGGTCGCGGATCAGGCGGTGGTAGTGCAGCGACTTCTCGATGCCGATGAAGTTGCGCTCCGGCTGCTCGGTGGCCGACGCGATGAGGAAGCGCCCCTTGCCCGAGCCGATCTCCAGCACGACGGGATGGTCGTTGCCGAAGAGCGCGCGCAGATCGAGCCGTTCGAAGCCGGTCTCGCGCGGGTTGATGGTGAACATGGGCCGCGGATTCTAACGGCTATCCGCTCGAGGCGAGGCCCCAGAACGGCGTCGTATCCACCATCCGCCGGATGGCCGCCAGCAGCTCCGGCTCGCCGCGCAGCCGGGCCCGGATCCAGCGCGCGAAGCGGACGTCGCCCTGATCGCCGCCGCTCGCCTCCAGCCGCGCCAGCCAGGCATCCGGATCGCCGCCGTAGGTCCGCACCAGCACGTGGTAGCGGATGAACGTCGCCACGACCGAGTCGTCGCCGAGCGGCATGGCGATCACATTCGCCGGCAGTGTGCGCGGCCGCTTCGGCGCGCGCTTCGCGCGCAGGGCGGCGGTCATCACTTCGATGCGATGCTCGATGACCCCGTCCCGGCGCTGGATCGACGACGCGACGCCCATCACGCGCAGCTTTTTCCGGCGCGCGATCACCACCTCGCCGGGCCGCGGCGCGCGCCATGGGCGTCGGGCCACGAAGCGGGCGAAAATCTTCCGCCGGCTGCCCGGAAAGAGGACCACGAGAACGTATAAGTTCCGCTGTTGCTTCGTTTTGACTCCTATCAGCGTCAATGCGCCTTCCTCTAGTAGGAGTGTGCCCGGAATCACGAAATCCTACCCGCCGCTTCGTGTTAACGTGATCCGATCCCACGGACGATGAGCGCAATTACGACGCAGCCGGACGCCCCGCCTCGGGATGAGGAGGTCTTCAACGAGATCTACGAGACGCACTTCTCGTTTCTCGTGATGATCGCCGCGCGCAAGTTCCGCGTGCCGGACTCGGAGGCGGAGACGCTCGCCCACGAGGTGTTCCTCACCTACCTGCGCAAGGAGTCGCAGATCCATGACCTCCGCGCCTGGCTCGTCGGCGCGATCTGCCACGCGAGCCGCCACTACTGGCGGATGAACCGCCAGCCGGCGCCGACCGAAGAGGAGATGACGGTCGACCGCCCCGACCCGGCTTCGACGCACATCCTCGACAGCCTGCCCGACCAGCTCGCCGCGCGGCAGGCGCTGGAGTGCCTCACGCCGCGCTGCCAGGAGATCCTCCGCCTCCGGTACTTCGACGGCTGCACGGTCCCGGAGATCGCCGAGCGCCTCGGCGTCAAAAAGAAATACGCCGCGAAGCTCGTGGCCAAATGCCTCCTCCGCGCCGAGCGGACGTTCACCGAGGGGGCGAAGGGGAAGAAGAAATGAACGTCGTGTCCATCGATCGCCGCCGGCCGCCCGACCGGGGGCGCATCAGCGAATTCGCCGAGACCGCGCGGCGCCTGCGCCGCGAGCGGGAGCAGGAGAGCGACCGCATCGCGCGCCTGCTGGAGCAGACCCCGCGCGACGAATGGCCCCGCCTCGCCGACCGCCTCGAGCTCGGCAACAGCGGCGTCCTCGACCGGCTGTCCTCGGAGGTGTCGGCGCGGCTGGAGAAGGAGCCGCAGGACGCCCTCGCCTTAGCCATTCTCGCCACGTCCGTCGCCGAGACGCTGTCGCCCGATTCCTACCCGCCCGTGGTTCTTGCCCAGATGCGCGCTCAGGCCTGGAAGGATCGCGCCCAGGCTCTGTCATACCTCGGCTGCCACGACGACGCCCTCGGCGCGGTCGAGCGCGCCGAGTCGCTGCTCGCCGCATTCGGCAGCCTCGCCCACGACCGCGCCATCGTGCGCCTGGTGAAAGCGATGGCCCTCCAGCACCTGCAAAGGTTCGAGGAGTCGCTGCGCCTGCTGGACGAGTGCCGCGGGGTGTTCCTCGATCATGGAGACGCGAAACGGGAGCTGTATTGCGGGATGGCGGAGGGAGTTCTGCTGTACCGGCGCGGCGAGTTCGAGCGCGCACGAGAGGTGTTCGTGCCGCTCGTCGGGACGGCTCGCATGGCCGGCGACCTTCACACGCTTGCGGGTGCACACAGCAACATCGGTCACTGCTCGATGGACCTGGGCGAGGTCACGATCGCAGCGCTCCACTTCCGCGAAGCCATGCGCCTCTTCGAAGACCTAGGCGACTTCACGAACGCGCTTCGAGTCGATCTCGGCCTCGCGCGCATGCTCGTCAAGCGCGGCGACCTCACCCAAGCGCTCCCGCACCTCGAACACATCCGTGCTCAGTTCCTTCACTATCAGATGTCGGAGGAAGCGGGCATCTGCGGTCTCGACATCGTCGGCGTGCTGCTGGACACGCGCCGCGTCGCGGATGCACGACGGCTCGCATCGCAGATCGCGACGCAGTTCACGAACGTTCGTGCACAACTCGCGCTGCGGTACCTCGAACAGCGCATCGAGGCGCACGACGCTCCGGCCGTCGTGCGCCACGTGCACTCTTATCTCGAGTCTCTCCGATCCGATCCGCAGCGGGAGTTCGTCGCCTATGCCTAAGCCTAAGGCTTCGGCTCCACCATCTCATCGCCGAACGCGCGGACGATCAACCGCAGAAGCTTGGCGATCGGCGACGACCGCTCCCGCGGCGAGTCGACCGTCCGCGCGGCGAACGCATTCGAGGCAGACAGAGTAAGCACGAACAGCACGGCGATGACGCTGGATACACGACGCATAGAACCCTCCTGATCCCGGCGCATGCCGGGTCTTTTCTGGTTAGTAGGAGGGCGCCCTCAACCTACCGGCGTGATCGCAATGTGACTTTTGCTACCCCTTCGACGTGTGCAGGATGGTTCCGGTTGCGGGGTGGGCGATGCGCCAGTCCGATAGTTCTTCGCGGCGGGAGCTCGTCGTCTATGCCTAGGGTTTCGGCTCGCTCATCTCATCGCCGAACGCGCGGACGATCAACCGCAGAATCTTGGCCATCGGCGACGACCGCTCCCGCGGCGAGTCGATGGTGCGCGCGGCGTACGCATTCGAGGCGGACAGAGAGAGCAGGAACAGCACAGCGATGAGGCTGAATACGCGACGCATCGAACCCTCCTGATCCCGGCGCATGCCGGGTCTTTCCTGCTTGATAGGATGGCACCTCAACCTAGCGGCGTGATCGCAATGTGACCTTTGCTACCGTTGGACCGGGCGAGCGCGCGCGACCGCCGGTTTGTGCAAGCGTTGTGCGGCCTCGTTGAGCGCTACTCGAAAGCGAGCGCAAAGTCGAGTGTCGGCGGCTCGCTTCCCACACCAGGAACGACTTAGCCGACGCCCGCGCACTCTCTGCTCTGGAGTAGCTCAAACAGCGCGACGCCCAGCCGTCGAGCGCTCCTCGATTCAATCGGGAATTCGTCGCGTCCTAGGACTTCGGTTCGACGAGTTCATCGCCGAGCATCCGGACGAACTTCTTGCGCTTGCTGGCCGGGCGACGCGCCCGTTCGCTGGCCCGGGCTGAAGCACCTCGCCACGAAACCAAGAGCGTTGCCCCCATCCTGACCCGCCGCCCGAAGTTGGTACGGTCGTTGAGTGTGGATGAGGCATGAACAAGCGCAAACAGATCCTTGCAGCGGCTGCCGCGGTGGCGGTCGTGGTGGGTGCCGGTACGGTTTGGGTTCGTCACAACCAGCAGGCGCCCGTCTCGACGGCGCGCGCGCGGGCCACGATGGTCTCCGACTCGACCATCGAGCGGGCCGTGCAGGATGCGAAGCTGCCGGTCTCCGGGCTGGTGGTCCGCTCCGTCGGCGACATCGTCGTTCTCAAAGGGAACGCTCCCGACGCGGCGACCATCGAGTCCGCGGCCCGGGTCGTCAAAGGCCTCGGCGTGCAGCGGGTGGCGAACATGATCCGCGTCCCGACGCCGCCCAATGATGACGCCATCCGCCGCGACGCCGAGCGCCAGCTCGTCCAGACGCGCGCCCTCGACGGCTGCCGCCTGACCGTCAGTTGCGAGCGCGGCGTGCTGCGCGTCACCGGACGCGTCGCCAGCGAGCTGCAGCAGGACACCGTCCGCGCCGTGCTCCGCGCCGTCGACGGCGTGGAGAAGATCGAGACGAACCTGACCGTGGCCACCGAGCAGGCGGCCCGTTAAGCGAGGTCTTCGTACAGCCGAAGGTAGGTGTCGTACCGCGCGCGGTTGAGCGTGCCGGCAGCGACGCGCTCCTTCACCTCGCAGCCAGGCTCGTGCACGTGGGTGCAGTCGTTGAAGCGGCAGTACTCGGCCGGCTCCTCGAGCTCCGGGAAGTAGTCGCGCAACGACTCGCGGTCGAGGTTCCAGAGACCGAACTCGCGGATGCCGGGCGTGTCGATGAGCAGCGTCCCGCCGCCGAGGTCGTGCAGCGTCGAGGCGGTCGTGGTGTGCCGGCCGGTGCCGCGCTTGGCGTGCAGATCGCCGACCGCGATCTCCAGCCGCTGGTCGAGCGCGTTCAGGATCGACGACTTCCCCACCCCGCTGTGCCCCACCAGCGCGCAGGTCTTCCCCTCCACCAGCGACCGCAGCTCGTCGATCCCTTCGCCGCTGCGCGTCGAGCAGAAGACGACCGGCACGCCGAGCTCGCGGTACGGCGCGAGGAGCTCCGCGGCCGCGGCGCGCTCCTCATCATCGAGGAGGTCGACCTTGTTCACGCAGATGGCCGGCTGCGCGTTGCCGCGCAGGATGGCAATCATGTAGCGGTCGATGAGGCGCGGCCGGAGCGGCGGGGCCTTGACCGAGACGACGTGCACCACGACGTCGATGTTCGCCGCGATGAGGCGCTGCATGTGCGGCCGCAGCGGATCGGGGCGGGCCAGGACGCTGTGTCGCGACAGCACGCGCTCGATGCGGTCTTCGTCGACCAGCACCCGGTCGCCCACCGCCAGGGCGCTCTTCTGGCGCACGGCGATGTGGGGCGGCACGATGCAGTCGAATTCGCGGCCGTCGCGGAAGACGCGGCAGCGGCCGCTGGAGACGGAGATCACGATCGCGGCGCGCGCCTCCTCGTCCGGCTCCGGAGAACCGCCGAGGAGGTCGTCCCAGGTCGTTTCCTCACTTGCGTCTCGCGCAATTTCTTTACGCGTGCGTTTCATGGAATCCGTACTGCCGTCCCGCTGCCCTCAGGGGAGGCTGATGTAGAATCGCCTGGTCCGCGCGACAAATTCAAGAGCAGCCTCGGAGCGAGTTCATGTCGAGAGTCGAGAAGCCGTTGGTTCTTCTCGTGGATGATAACGAGGCGACGTGCACCCTCGTGACGGCACTGCTGCAGCGCGAATTCGTCGTGGAGGTCGCGTCCGACGGCACGGAAGCGATCGAATACCTGAAAACGAAGAACTACGCGTCGATCGTGCTCGATCTGCTCATGCCCGGCCTGGATGGCTACGGCGTGCTCGAGTTTCTGCAGGCGAACACGCCGGAGATGCTGCGCCGGGTGCTCATCCTGACCGCGGCGCTCAGCGACCGGGAGCTGACGCGGGTGAAGCGCTTCGACGTCTGCGGCGTGGTGGCCAAACCGTTCGAGATCGAGACGCTCCTCGGCGCCGTCCGCGCCTGCGCCGGCCTGAACGACAAGCCGCTCGGCCGCTACTTCTTCTCCAACGGCATGATCCTCCTGCTTGCGGAAGTGCTCCGCCAGCGGCTCGTGTAGCCTCAGAGCTTGCCCGAGAGCCACGCCAGGATCGGCCCTCCGGCAAGCATGGCCATGGCCATGGTTTCGAACGGCGAGCGCCCCTTGATCTCCGCGCAGGCGACGACCAGCGACGCCAGCTCTTCCGGATCGAACGGTTTGCGGACGACGCCATGGATGCGCTGTGAATCGAGATCCTCGAGCATGCGCCGGTCGGCGCCGGTGAGCACGAGAACGACCGGTGAGTCGCCCCTCGCCTGCATGCCGTCGAGCACGCCGAAGCCATCGACGTTGGGCATGATCAGGTCGAGCACGATCACGGTGTAGCGCCGTTCGGCCAGCAGGTCGAGCGCCTCGCGGCCATCCGCGGCCACGTCGACCTCCAGCGCTTGCATCCGAAACGCGGCCGACAAGATGTCGCGGACCGTCGGATCATCGTCGACCACCAGTACGTGTTTCTGGTCCGCCATCTTCGTCCTTCTTCCCTACCGCACACCCTCGCGGAACGGCACGAGTGGGTCGATGTCCACCGGCACGTCCTTCGCGCGCTCCAGAGCCGCGCGAAGCTCCGCGGGCATCTTTTCGTAGCGCGCGAACCAGGTCTCGGCCCGCGCCCGGTCGCCGGTGGCCTCGATCTCGAGCAGCTCCTTCGTCAGCGAAGCCAGGGCACCAGGGATCTTTGCGTAATCGATGCCGTAGCGGCCCTGAGCGTCGCGGGTGATCGCCCCCCGCTCGGCGAGGTAGTTGAACTCCATCATCTCCGCCCGGCCATGCGCCTCGGCCGTGCCGAACCGGACCGTGCGGAAGATGCCGGCTACGTACGAGGCGTAGTACTCCTCCAGCCGCTCCTTCGGCAGCGCGCCGTGATCGACCAGCCACTGCAGCCCATACATGCCGGTGACGTCCGCCTTCGCCTCCTCCAGGCCGGAGTACGTCGGTCCGATGGCCTGGCGGATGTCGACCTGCTTGCCATCGACACGGGCAAACGAGGGCCCGAGGCCGTGGGAGATCTCGTGCATCATGACCGCCGCCAGGTAGCCGTCCGCGGACGCCTTGGCCGCCTCGGCGGGCTGCATCAGGAGCTTGGCCACCGGGAGGATGACGTAGTTGACGCGCGCATCCATGAAGTTCTTGAAGAAGATCTTCTTGCTGCCCACCTTTTCGTGGATGCGCGGGTCGTTCGGGAGATTGTCGGCCGCGGCCTGATAGCCGTGGCGGAGGTCGCCGGCGCGAAACGGGGCGTCCATCACTTCCATCGGCGTGGCGTGGCCGGCCTTCGACGGGCGGTCGGCGGCGGCCAGCGGCAGCGCATCCTGGATGTCGGGGACGTATTTCTGGAAGACGGCGAGCTTCGCGCTCTCCGTCTCGTTGCGGACCAGGACCGCCGTGCCGTATGACGTCTTCACGCCGAGGAGGTTGTCGAGGTAGGTCTCGTAGGGGGCGAAGATGATGTCGAACTTCGGATTCTGCAGGCCGACCCAGAGCAGGTCGCTGGCGTAGTAATCGTCGGTGAGCAGCGCCTTGGCGCGCTCGCGGAGGAAGCTCGCGAACGCCTTGTCGTCGCTGCTCGCGGCGGCGGCGCGAAGATGGGCGGCGGCGCTGGTGAGCCACGGCCGGTATTTGACGTGGTACGGCGTGGTCTTCAGCTTCAGCGGCTCGCGGCTGACCAGTTCGACGACGGTCCGCTCGTCGTAGATGGCGTCCTTCTGCTCGGGATGGGCCTTGACGTAGGCCTCGATGTCGTCGCGGGTGAGGCCTTTCGGATAGAGGGCGCGGCCGGGCGGGAACGGCTCGCTGCCGTAGAAGGGCTGGTTCTCATCGATCTGATCGAAGCGGCTGCCGTTGATCCAGATGTAGCGGCGCAGCAGTTGCGCGGTCGCGTCCTCGTTGCCGGCGAGCGCGTTGTAGAGCGCGACGTCGTCGGGGTTGTTCTGCCGCCAGTAGATGTTCTCCAGGTCGCGCGAGGCGGCGATCAGCTCGTCGACGAGGCGCCGCTCGCGGGCTGAGAGCCCCTCGTACGTGAACGGCATCTCGACCCGCTTGTAGCGGCTGACGCGCTCCGCGAGGTCGGGCGCGACTTTGGCCGGATCGTAGGTCGTGGCGGAGAACGCGAGGAGAGCGAGCAGCACCGCGGCAGCGCGTTTCATGGCGCCGGATTGTAACGATTCAGCAGCCGGATATCGAAGACGAACGGCTCCGGCTCGCCGATGGCGATGCCGGAAAAGTCGGGGTGGGCGGGGTTGAGGATGTAGTTGCGCTCCTGCGGGATCACGGCGCTCGGCACTGCCATCACCGGCGTCCGCAGCCGTTGCAGCCAGGGATCGCCGATCTCCGCGCGCAGTTCGTCCGGCGCGGGCATGTCGCGCCAGTCCGGCGGGACGTGGCGCGACTCGATGTTCCAGACGAGGTCATCCGGAAACTCGCAGCGGATGGCGATGTACTTCGGGAAGGCATCGCTGTAGCGCATATTGACGAGCGTTTCCAGAGCGGCGAGCGCGCGCGAGTCGGCGGCATAGACGACGGCGAAACCGGGAGAGGTCCAGCGGCTCCCGTACTGCCGCGCGCCTTCGCCGTCGAGGCGGGAGTAGCGCGCCTCGGTGATGCGCCAAGCAACCGTCACTACGAAGGAATCCCGTGCGCGATCTGCCCGAGGAGCGTTTCGACGGCGCGCGCGCCGATCTCGGTCCGCATCAGGTCGATCGGCCGTCGGCCGCCGAGCCCCCACTGCTCATGCGTCATCCAGCCCCGCACGGACGGCTCATGATTCTGCAGCAGCTCCATCGCCTGCTTGATCAACTGCACCACGCGCATCAGCCGCGCGGACTCGTCCAGATCCAGCCGCCCCTCCTCCTTGCGCCGCGCAACCGTCCGCTTCGACATCCCCAAGATCGCTCCCGTTTCGGCGAGCGTCAGGCCGAGCATGTCCTGAAGCTTCTCGAGGCGGGAGAACGGCAGCCCCTTCTGCGCGGCGGTCAACTGCTGCAGCCAGTTGCCCTTCGTGACGCTGATCAGATCCTCGTACGTCTTGCTCATGGCAACAATCTAGGTGCCAAACGCCACCGCTGTCAACCGCTGCGCAAACTCCTCGGCGGCAAGGGGTTTACTGTGCAGAAAGCCCTGCATCAGCGGGCACTGTTCGCGCAGGAGGAACGCTCGCTGGGCCTCCGTTTCCACCCCCTCGGCGACCACCGCCAGGCGCAGCGCGCGGGCCATGGAGATCATGGCCGAGACGATGGCGCCGTTCGCGTTCGCGTCGAGGTCGCGCACGAACTCCTGGTCGATCTTCACCGTGTCGATGGGGAAGCGCTTGAGGTAGTTGAGCGACGAATAGCCGGTGCCGAAGTCGTCGATCGAGATGCGGATGCCCATCTCTTTGAGGCGATTCAGCACGGCCAGCGACAGCTCCGCGTTCTGCATGGCCGCCGACTCGGTGATCTCCAGGTCGAGGGCCGAGGGCGGGAGGCCGGTCTCTTCCAGCACCCGCTCGACCATCGCCGCCAGGTCGCGCTGCTGGAACTGGCGCGGCGAGAGGTTGACCGCGACGCGCAGCGCGTCATGCCCCGCGTCGTGCCAGCGCTTCATGTCCCGGCAGGCGGTGCGCAGCACCCACTCCCCAAGCGGGATGATGAGCTGCGACTCTTCGGCGATGGGAATGAACTCGTCCGGCTGCATCAGGCCCTTCTCAGGATGCTGCCAGCGGACGAGCGCCTCCGCCCCCACCACCCGCCCCGTGGCGATCTCCACCATCGGCTGGTAGTGGACGACCAGCTCCTCGCGCTCCAGCGCGTGATGGAGGCTCCGCTCCAGCGACAGCCGCCCGGCGAAGCCGTCGATGCCCGACGCGTACTGGAAGTTGTTCCGGCCCACTTCCTTCGCCCGGTACATGGCCCGGTCGGCGTTCTTGAGCAGCGTCTCCGCGTCCGTGCCGTCCTCCGGGTAGATGGAGATGCCGATGCTGGTCGTGACGTACAGCTCGTGGCCGTCGACGTCGATCGGCCGCCGCACCGCATCGAGGACCTTCTGCGCGACCGTCGACGCAGCGCGCCGGTCGGTCAGGTCGGAGAGGAGGATGGTGAACTCGTCGCCGCCCATGCGGGCCACCGTGTCCTCGCCGCGCACGCATTCCACGAGCCGCTGCGCGATCGCCTGGAGCAGGCCGTCGCCGACGGTATGACCAAGCGTGTCGTTGACCAGCTTGAACTGATCGATGTCGAGGAACATGACCGCCGCCGCCCGCCCGACGCGCCGCGAGTGGGCCAGCGCGACGGTGATGCGGTCGCGGAAGAGCAGCCGGTTCGGCAGCCCGGTGAGCACGTCGTGGTAGGCCTGATACTCGATCTGCTCCTGCGCCGTCTTCCGGTCGGTGACGTCGATGATCGTCCCCTCCAGGATGTCGCCGTCGAGGAGGCTGACGTTCTCCAGCACCCACATCGGCGTGCCGTCGCGGCGGCGCATGCGCAGCTCGACATTCGTCAGCGAGCGCTGGTCGCGGAGCTGCTGCATGAGGCGCGGCCGCTCCGCCGGGTCGAAGTAGCGCGAGCCGGCGGGCTGGCTCATCAACTCCTCGCGGCTGTCGAAGCCGAAGATGCGCGCCAGGGCATCGTTGCACTCGATGATCTCGCCGTCGATCGAGCCGCGGAAGACGCCTGCCAGGTTGCGCTCGAACAAGAGCCGGAAGCGCTGCTCGTTCGCTTTCCGCTCCGTCATGTCCCGGGCGATCCCCTGCACCCCGATCGGCCGACCGTTCTCGTACACGAGGCGCGAGCTGACCTCCACCGGCACGCGGCGGCCATCGCGGGCCAGGATGTCGATCTCGTAGAACGTCGACGCCGTCTCGCCGCGCAGCTTCTTGCGCATCTCCTCCCGCGCGATCTCCAGATGCTCCGGCGCAATGACGTCGCTCATCGTGAACTGCAGTGCCTCGTCGCGCGAATATCCGAGACTGCGCTCACCGGCGAAGTTCATGGAGGTGAAGCGGCCTTCGAGGTCGTGCGTGTAGACGATGTCCGTGGCATTCTCGAACAGCTCGCGATAGAGCTGCTCGCTCTTCTGCAGCGCCTCCTCGGCGCGCCGGCGCTCGGTGACGTCCTGGGCGATGACGAGGCGCGTGTGCCGCCCGCCCTGATCGAGATCGAGCGAGGTGATCTCCACGTCGATGACCGCCCCGTCCTTCATCCGGTGGCGGAAGCCTCCCATGCTCTTGTAGCCGCGCAGGCCCTTGATCGCGGCCAGCATCTGCGGGACGTCCTCGGCTGGGCGGATGTCCGCGATGCTCATGGCGAAGAACTCGTCGCGCGAGTAGCCGTAGTGCTGCACCGCCGCGTCGTTCACGGCCACGAAGCGGAGCGTCTCCTTGTCGTA
>DATEOX010000083.1:0-9196 GCA_035273585.1 Thermoanaerobaculia bacterium | reverse complement strand
TTCCCGTCATCGTGCAGCGAGTCGAGGTGGGCCAGCGCCTGCTCGACAACCAGCCGCCGCGCCTCCTGCTCCTCGTGCTCCGGCTCCTCGGTGCCGGAGAGGCCGAGGCGCCGGATCAGACCGGGCAGCGTCAGCCCCTTCACCACCAGGGAGATGAAGATCGCGCCGAAGGAAAGGAAGATGATCATCGGCCGCTGGGGCAGCGCTGCGGGCAGCGACATCGCCGCGGCGAGCGCAATCACGCCGCGCATGCTGGCCCAGCCGACGAGGAAGATGCTCCGCGGCGGCAGCCGCTGTTTGCTCCGCACGAGGGCCATGGCCGGGAACACCCACACGAGCCGCAGCCCGATCAGAAGGAAGGCGAAGGTCAGTCCGTACAGCGCGAGCGAGCCGATGCTCACGCCGCGGATGTCGCGCAGCACGTGCCGCAGTTGCAGCCCGATCAGAACGAAGACCAGCCCGTTGAGGATGAAGTTGAGGGTGTTCCAGACCACGCCCGTCTCCAGCCGGATGCGCGGAGGGCGCGACTCGTCCGCGCGCCGGCTGTGCAGCAGCCCGCACGCCACCACGGCCAGCACGCCCGAGGCGCGCGCCTCTTCGGCGAGGAGGTACGCCGCGAACGGCACGAGCACCGTCGTGGCGACAACGATCGGCGCGTCGTCGATCCACCGCTCCACGCGATGCGCCAGGTATCCGATCGCCAGGCCGATGCCCACGCCGGCGATCGAAACGTAGAGGAAGCGGAGGACGCTCTCGGTGATGGTCGGGACCCGGCCGCCGAAGAGCATGGCGATGCCGAGCTGCAGCGCGAGCAGGCCGGTCGCGTCGTTGACCAGGCTCTCCCCTTCGATGATGTCGACCAGTTGCTTGCGCATCTTCATCCGCCGGGCGATGGCGGTGGCGGCGATGGCATCCGTCGGCGCGATCACCGCGCCGAGGAGGAAGCCGGTGCGCCAGTCGAAGCCGGGGAGGAACATCGGCGCCACTCCGGCCACCCCGAAGACGGTGAAGACGACCAGCCCGACGGCGAGCACGAGGATGCTCCGCGCATTGCGCTGAAGCATCGGCCACGAGGTATGCCACGCCGCGTGATAGAGCAGCAGCGGCAGGAAGATGGAGAAGATCACCTCAGGCGCCAGCTCGACCTCCGGCAGCCCCGGGATCAGGCTGATGGCCACCCCGGCCACGACCATCACGATCGGATACGGCACCCGCAACCGCCGCGCGACGACCGCAAAGACGACGACGATCAGGAGGAGTTGGAGGAGGAGGGCGGAGTTGCCGAGGGGCATGGGGGCAATCGTCGCACGAGGGGACGAAGAGGCGTTGTCGGTTGTCAGTTGTCGGTAGCCCTACTGACAACCGATAACCGACAACGGTTTCACGCCGCGTCCCGCTCCACGACCGCCTCTGGCACGGCCACCGGTTTGCGCCGTGTAAGCCCCGCCGTCTGCACGAGCGCGACGCCGGCCAGGATTACGACCATGGCCAGGACCGAGAGCCAGGTCAGGCGCTCGTTGAGCACGAGCCAGCCGAGGATCACGGCCACGACCGGGTTCACGTAGGCGTAGAGCGACATCTTCGTGGTCTTGATGTGATGGAGGGCAAAGACGTAGGCGCTGTAGGCGACGACCGAGCCGAAGACCGTCAGGTACGCCAGAGCGCCGAGGGTGCGGGGGGTGACGTGGAAGCGGGAGGCTTCGCCGATGGTCAGGCCGGCCAGGTCGACGATGATGCCGCCGGCGAGCATCTGGATGGCGGCGCTGGTGACGAGCGGCACGTCCTTCACCGTGTACTTGCCGCGCGCGGTGCCGTACTGCCAGCCGAGGGAGCCGAGCTGGATGGCCAGGCCGCCGATGACGATCTTCGAGTCGAAGCGGCCCGCCGAGCCGCTGGGCATCACCAGCATGGCCACGCCGAGGAAGCCGACGGCCATGCCGATGCCGGCCCGGAGCTGGATCTTCTCGCCGTTGCGGCGCAGCAGCTCGATGATCGCGGCCCAGAACGGCGCGGTGGCCACGAAGAGCGCGGCCATGCCGCTCGGCACCCACTGCTCGGCCCAGACGACGGAGAGGTTGCCCACGCCGACCATCAGCAGGCCGATGAAGGCGAGGTTGGCCAGCACGCGCCAGTCGCGCGGGATGGACTCTCCGCGCAGGCGGCCCGCGGCGAGCATGACCAGGCCGGCCACGGTGTAGCGGATGCCGGTCAGGAGGAGGGGCGGGATGGTCTCCACCGCGATGCGAATGAAGAGGTAGGTCGTGCCCCAGACGACGCAGACGATGGCAAAAGCGGTGAACGCCACCGCGCGCTCGTGTTTCATGATTCTTCTCCGTGGATGCCGAGGACGATGCCGCCCACCTTCTCGCAATGCGTCTGCATGACGATGGTCGTGCGTGTGGAGAGCGAGAGCGGCGGCGCGGTCAGCTTGTTGACCAGGTCGTTGAGCAGAGCGATGGAGCCGGTGCGGACCTTGATGAGGTAGCAGTCTTCGCCGGCGACGGTGTGCACCTCGAGCACCTCGTCGTCGTCCATCAGTTCGCGGAAGGCCTTCGATTTGATGCTCCCCGTCCCGCGCGCGGAGATGAACGCGGTCACGCCGCGCCCGACCGACTCCGGATGGACGACGACGGTCGTGCCGCGGATGACGCCCTGCTGTTCGAGCTTGGCGATGCGGTCGGCGACGGCGGGCCGGGAGAGGCCGACCTGCTCGGCGATCTGCGCCGCCGGGCTGCGGCCGTCCTTCAGGAGAAGGCCGACGATGCGAAGGTCGAGATCATCGAGGGCGACGGCCATGGACGCAATATAGCGTCGGATCGTCGGAAAAGCAAGTCTTTTACCTACGAATCGTCGGTTCGACTACCGCGTGGCCAACATCATCGTCGAGAACGGCCGCTCCTTCGCCGCCCGGGCGATGGCGGCCACGATGCGGCTGGCGTGCGGATACTCGAAGCGGTTGCGGCGGGCGGCGCTGCGGAGGAGCTCGCGCTGCAGGTACTCGACCTTGACGTTGCGCGCCGGGTCCTCGATGAGGCGCTTGAGCGAGGTGCGGCGGAGGACGATCTCCCGCAGGGGCAGGTCGGCGGAGCGGACGGCGTAGCGGATGGTCTCGCGGTCATCGGAGCAGACGCGCGCCACGCTTCCGCTCGGCAACACGCTCACGATCTCCTCGGCGACGTTCATCTCGTTCTTGCTGTTCATCCGGCCCTCCCAGGTCATGTGCAGTCTGCTCTAATAGACGTCAGACGCGTGCCGAAGTTGCGCGAACTCTCGGTGAACGCCGCGTCAACTCATGTACGTCTCCTTCCTCCCACTCGGATTGTCCGCGGAAGCCAAGGCGAACGAGACTGTGCTCGACGCCGCCCGCCGCGCCGGCGCCCCGCTGGGCAACTCCTGCGGCGCCACCGGCATCTGCGCCCGCTGCCGCGTCCGCGTGGTGAGCGGCGACCTCGCACCGCCCACATCCATCGAGACGCGCACCGCATCGGCGCGCGGATTCGCGGAGGACGAGCGCTTGGCGTGTCAGGCGGTGGTGAGGGGGGACTGCGAGGCCACGACGACGTATTGGTGAACGATGAACGCGGAAGGATGAACGCTGAACGAGGCGGACCGGCGTTCATCATTCATCATTCATCCTTCGTAAGAAACATGCAGTCCCCGTAGCTGAAGAACCGGTACCTCTCGCGCACTGCCTCCGCGTACGCGCGGCGAATCGTCTCCATGCCGGCGAAGGCGGAGACGAGCATCAGCAGCGTCGACTCGGGCAGGTGAAAGTTCGTCAGCAGCTTGTCGACCGCGCGGAAGCGGTAGCCGGGCGTGATGAAGATGTCGGTTTCACCACGGCCGGCCGCGAATCCCTCCGGACCGATCGCGCTCTCCAGCGTCCGGACGCTGGTGGTGCCGACCGCGACGATCCTTCGGCCCGCCGCGCGCGCCGCGTTCAAACGCGCGGCCGCCGCGGCGGAGATCTCGTAGCGCTCGGAGTGCATGCGGTGCTCGGAGACGTCGTCCACCTTCACCGGCTCGAAGGTGCCGATGCCGACGTGCAGCGTCACGCGTACGACCTCGATACCGCGCGCGGCGATCCGCTCGAGGATCTCGCGCGTGAAATGCAGCCCCGCCGTGGGCGCGGCGATCGCCCCCCGCTCGGCGGCGTACACCGTCTGGTAGTCCTCGCGATCGGAGGGGCGGGCGGAAGGGCGGGCGATGTACGGCGGCAACGGCATCACGCCAATGCGCTCCAGCTCTTCCGCATCGCCCTCGAAGCGGACCGTGACCGTCCCCTCACTTTTGCCCAGCACCTGCGCGGACAACGTGTCGGAGAACGAAAGGACGTCGCCGATGCGCACCCGTCTGGCCGGCCGGCACCACGCTTCCCAAGTCATCGGCTCCAGCTCGCGGGTGAGCAGGAGCTCGATGGGGTTCTTCATCTGCCCCTTCGGTCTGGCGAAGAGGCGGGCGGGGATCACGCGAGTGTCGTTGACCACCAGCACGTCGGTCGGATCGAGGCGCTCGGGAAAGCTCGTGAAGCGGTCGTGCTCGATGCGGTCGGGCGGCGTCACGACCATCATCCGCGAGGTGCCGCGCTCGCGCGGCTCCTGAGCGATCAGCTCGCGGGGAAGCTCGTATGCAAAGTCGGAGCGCTTCAATCGTTACAATCAAACCATGATCCGCGCCCGCGTCATCACCTGCAGCGACGGCGTCCACGACCACGTCCGCGAGGACCGCTCCGGCCCCGCGGTGCAGGCGCTGCTGGAGAGCAGCGGCTGCGAGGTGGACATGCTCATCGTCGTGCCCGATGACGTCGAGGCCATCGCCACGGCGATGGAGAACGCGGTGGGCGACGGCGCGCGCCTGGTCGTCACCACCGGCGGCACCGGCATCGCGCCGCGGGACGTGACGCCGGAGGCGACCATGCGCGTCGCGGAGCGGGTCATCCCTGGCTTCGGTGAGGCGATGCGCGCCGCCTCCACGACGAAGATGGCGCCGCTCTCCCGGGCCATGGCCGCCACGCGCGGACCGGCACTGATCGTGAACCTGCCGGGCAGCGTGAACGGCGCCACCGAATGCCTGCAGGCGGTCCTCCATCTCATCCCCCACGCCATCGAGCTGCTCGCCGGAGAGCGGGTGGAGCGGCATCCGCGATGAGCGTCCAGCCGGGCCTCGAAGTCCTCATGTCCGAGGAGCTGTGGCGGATCCAGGGAAAACGGATCGGGCTCGTCACGCATCAGAGCGCCGTCACGAGTAACCTGCAGCACGTCGTGCGGCTGCTGCACGCGGGGCGCGGCTGGAAGCTGACGGCGCTGTTCGGGCCGGAGCACGGCATCTGGGGAGAGGCGCAGGACATGGCCCACGTCCAGCACTCCGTCGATCCGCTCACGGGGCTCACCGTCTACTCGCTGTACGGCAAGAGCGAGGAGGACCTCAAGCCGCGACGGGAGGTACTGCGCAACCTCGACGCGCTGGTCATCGACCTGCAGGACATCGGCTCGCGCTACTACACCTTCGTCTACACCATGGCCTTCTGCATGCGCGAGGCGGCGGCCGTCGGCCTGCCGGTGATCATCCTCGATCGGCCGAACCCCATCGACGGCATGCACCTGGAGGGCAACATCCGCGAAGAAAAGTACTCCAGCTTCGTCGGCATGTTCCCGCTCCCCACTCGGCACGGGATGACCGCCGGCGAGCTGGCCCGCTATTTCAACAGCACGTTCAAGCTGGAGTGCGACCTCACCGTCGTGCCCATGCGCGGCTGGAAGCGCTGGATGTGGTGGGGCGACACCGGCCTGCCGTGGGTCATCCCCTCCCCGAACATGCCGACGGTCTACACGGCCACGGTCTATCCCGGCATGTGCCTCATCGAGGGGACGAACCTGAGCGAAGGCCGCGGCACGACGCATCCGTTCGAGCTTTTCGGCGCGCCGTGGCTCGCGCCGTTCGAGCTCGCCGAGCGGCTGAACCGGATCGAGCTGCCGGGCGTCCACTTCCGCCCCCACTACTTCCTGCCGACGTTCCACAAGCATCAGGGAAAGGTGTGCGGCGGCGTGGAGCTGCACGTGACGAACCGCGCCACGTTCGAGCCCTACCGCACCGGCCTCTGGTGCGTGAAGGTCGCCCGGGAGATGGATCCCGAGCAGTTCGACTGGCGCCGCGAGACGTACGAGTTCGTCTCCGACCGCCTGGCCATCGACCTCCTCGCCGGCAGCGACCGCTACCGGCGGATCGTCGAGGAGGGCGGCGACCTCGATGGGTGGGTGGAGGAGTGGGAGGAGCCGCTCCGCGAGTTCGCCCGGGTGCGGGAGGAGTTTCTGTTGTATCGGGATTGAGCCGCGCGGTGCTAACACGAAGCTCACAGCTCACAGCTCACAGCTCACAGGCCCCCACGCCGGGGTTCTCCTGTGAGCTGTGAGCTGTGAGCTCCGGGTTGAGAACGCGACCGCCGCACACGGCCGAGCATGATTCCTGCTAGACCCGAGGCATGAAATTAGGCATCGACGTCCTCCTCGCCGCCCATCGCGACCGTCTCCGCGGCGCGCGCCTCGGACTCCTCACGAACTACGCGAGCTTCACCAGCGGCGGCGTGCGCAACATCGATGCGCTGCTCGAGGTCGGCGGCTGGAAGTCGCTGACCATCTTCGGGCCCGAGCACGGCTACTGGGGGGCCGTTCAGTACATGGAGCCGGACCATGACGAGGCGTACCGGGAGGTGCCGATCCGCTCTCTGTACGACGGCGACTCCGGCTACTCGATGTTCCCCCAGCCGAAGGAGATCGCGGAGCTCGACCTGCTGCTCGTCGACCTCCAGGACATCGGCGCGCGCTACTACACCTTCTACGCCTCGATGGCCAACTGCATGGAGGTCGCGGCCGGCGCGGGCGTGGAGGTCTGGGTACTCGACCGGCCGAATCCGCTCAACGGGAACGAGATGGAGGGGAACCTCCTCCGGCCGCCGTTCATCGCCTTCGTCGGCCAGTACCCGATCCCCAACCGGCACGGCATGACCATCGGCGAGCTGGCCATCTTCCTCAACCGCCAGATCGGCTGCAAGCTGGAGGTCGTCGGGATGCAGGGCTGGCGGCGCTCGATGTGGTGGGACGAGACCGGCCTTCCTTGGACGCATCCGTCGCCGAACATCCCGACCCTCGACACGACGATCGTCTATCCGGGCATGGCCTTCCTGGAGGGGACGAACCTCTCCGAAGGCCGGGGCACCACGCGACCGTTCGAGCTGTTCGGCGCGCCGTGGCTCGATCCCTTCCGCCTCTCCGACGCCCTCAACGACCTCGGCATGCCGGGCGTCCGCTTCGATCCGTTCTACGCCATCCCCACCTTCCACAAGCACGCGAACCAGCGCTGCGGCATGGCCCGCATCACCGTCACCGATCGCAAGGCCTTCAAGCCGGTGCGGACGGGCCTCTGGTGCATCAAGGTCGCGCGCGATCTCGACCCGAAGCGCTTCGGCTGGTACCGCAAGATGTACGAGTGGGCGAACTGCGCGGCCATCGATGCCTTGGCCGGCACGATCGCCCTTCGGACGGCCATCGATCTGGAGCAGGACTTCGCCGAGTTCGTCGACGCGTACGACGCCTCCGCGCGATTCGAGAAGGTGGAGCTCGCGCAGTACTCCGATGCCGGCCCGCGGCTGCACGTGCCGGGGCGGGCGGACCGGGCGGGAGTCGCGATCCCCGAGTCGACGGCCTAGGAGAGCGGGCGTGACGCCCGCTCTCCTTCGTTCCAGCGTAGACTGCGACGATGCTGCAGTCGCTGCTTCTTGCGCTTCTCCTCGCCGTTCCCGCGGGCACGATCCAGGTTGCGAAAGTGACGTGGAAGCCCGGGCCGCCGTCGATGCCGAAGGGGACGCAGATCGCGGTGCTGGAAGGCAACCAGACGCAGGCCGGGATGTTCACCATCCGCCTGAAGCTGCCGCGCGGCAGCCAGGTGCCGCTGCACTGGCATCCGCGTCCCGAGCGCGTGACCGTGCTCTCCGGCGAGGCGCAGGTCGGCTTCGGCGACAAGGTGACGAAGGACGTGACCTCGTTCCGCGCCGGCTCGTTCTACGTCAACCCGCCGCTCAGCCATCACTTCGTGCTCTTCCCCCAGGAGACGGTCATCCAGATCACGGGCGAGGGGCCATGGGAAGTGCACCGGATTGAATGACCATTCTCTTTGAAGACGAGGCGCTGATCTTCATCGACAAGGCGGCGGGGCTCGTCGTGCAGCGCGGCTACGACGCCGACGAGCCGGTGCTCGTCGAAGAGCTGGAAAAGGTCAAAGGGAAGATCTATCCCCTGCAGCGGCTCGACCGCGGCACGAGCGGCGTGCTGTTCTTCTCCAGGCGCTCCGACATCAACCCGAACCTGACGCGGCAGTTCGAGCAGAAGCGCATCCGCAAAACGTACCTCGCGCTGTGCGAGGGGGAGCTCGCCGAGCGGCAGACCATCGACGCGCCGCTGCTGCGGGTCGGGCCGATCTCCTTCGGCGTGCGCGACGGCGGCAAGCGCGCGGTCACGCACGTCGAGCCGCTGGCCGCCACCCCCAACGGTTCGCTGCTGAGGATCGTGTTAGAGACGGGGCGCACGCATCAGATTCGCGTGCATCTGGCGGCCATCGGACATCCGTTGGCCGGAGACTGGCTTTATGGAGAGCGGAACGCGTTACGGCCGATGCTGCACGCGGCCGAGCTCCAAATGACGCATCCTTTGACAAACAAGCCGCTTCGCGTCGCCGCGCCGCTCCCGGAGGACTTCCTGGAAGAGGCCGAAAGGCGCGGGATCGCCGTCCGGAACGGAGGACGAACCGACCCCTCGGGAGTGCGGCTAAATGCTTGATTCGGTTAGAATAAAGCCCGTCCGGCACCCGTTACGCTGGGCATAGGAGACACGAAGATGAGACTCTGGACGCGAATCGCACTCGTCATGACGCTGGCCTTTCCGGTCGTCGCGACGGCGCAGTTCAAGGACCTCGACGCCGCGATGTCGAACCTCACCCGAGGTTTCGGCAACGGCGACGCGCAGGCCATCATCGCCGGCATCGCCGAGGGTGATCAGGTCATGCTGCAGTTCCCGGGGCTGGTCGACCAGAGCGGGTTCTTCGGCCGCGACCAGGCCGCGTACCTCCTGGACGGCCTCTTCAACAAGGTCCGCCCGAACGGCTTCGAGCAGCAGAGCATCCGCAAGTCGAGCGCCGACGGCCAGGC
>DATEOX010000082.1:0-7577 GCA_035273585.1 Thermoanaerobaculia bacterium | reverse complement strand
GCCCATCCAGTCCCAACTCGTTTCCAGGATGGTGTAGCTGCCGTCGTTGTCTTTCCTGAAGCTTCCCTTGCCGTAGTCCTGGACCTTCATGGCGCTGGCCCTTGCGGTTCTGCCATCGAGCACGATCAGGTTCCAGTAGCGCACGCCCATCCCATTGCTCATCCCGGCAAAGTCGGCCACGATGATCTCCGGTTTGCCATCGGCGTCGAGATCGAGACGGCGGACCTCGATCGTGTCGTTCTCGAAGTTCACCACGTCCTGCTTTGCGTCGTACAGCGTCTTGGTGCCGCGTTTGATGCGCAGGGAGTACGTCGCGTCATCGCTTCCGTAGCACTTGCACGCGGTGACGTCCTTCGTTTTCGCGCAGTACTCGGCGCGGCAGGAGGCGACGGCGGCGGCGAGGAGCAGCGCGGCAATCAATGAAAGCGCGTCAGGACGAAGGCGATGTCGTCCTTGAACTCCTCCGTGGCGGAGAAGGTGTTCACGTCGTTGCGGATGCCTTCGTAGACGCCGTTGATGTCCTGGTCGTGCGACTGCTCCAGCAGCCTGGCGATCCGCTCGATGGAATAGAACTCGCCCGCCTCGTTGCGCCGGTCGGTCAGGCCGTCGGTGTAGACGAAGAGCGTGTCGCCGGGGGCGATCTCCAGCGTCTGCTCATCGTAGGAGAGGCCCGGGATCGCGCCGAGGAGGTTGGAGGGGTCTTCGTGGAGGCTCGTCTTGCCGCTCTCGCGGCGGAAGAGGAGGAACGGCGGATGCGCGGCGTTCGCGTAGGTCAGCATGCCGTTGCCGTTCACCCGGAAGAGCTGCGCCGTGGCGAACTGCGTCGGGAGGCTGACGGCGAAGAGGAAGTCGTTCAGGCGCGCCATCAGCGCCGCCAGCGACCCATGCGGCTCGGCCTCGGTGTGAATGTAGCTCTTCAGCAGGGAGACCAGGATCGCCGCCGGCAGCCCGTGCCCCGAAACATCCGCGACGAACAGATACGTCGTATCGTCCTGAAGAAAGTAGTCGTAAAAGTCGCCGGAGAGGGTCTCGCTCGGGATGTACGCGGAGAGGATCTCCATCCGAGGGCTGCGGAAGGCCCCCTGCGGCACGAGCGCCTCCTGCACCCGCCGCGCGATCTGCAGGTCGCGCTGCATCTGCTGGTTGATCCGCCGCAACTGGTCCTGATACGTCTTCACCCGCAGCAGGGCCCTGAGTCTTGCCAGCAGGACTTCGGTATCCGACCCCTTGGTCACGAAGTCGTCCGCCCCCGCCCCCAACCCGTCGACGATGTGCTGCGCGGAGTCGGCGCCGGTGAGCATCAGGACGGGGATGGTCTGGAGCTGCGGATCGGTCTTCACCCGCCGTGCGACCTCGAATCCGTCCATGACCGGCATCCGGTAGTCGACGACGATCGCGTCCGGCATCACCTGCAGCGCCAGCCGCAGCCCCTCTTCCCCCGACAGCGCCGGGATGACGTCATACCCCCGCCGCTCCAGGAACCGCCGCGTCACCGCCAGGTCGTTCGCGTTGTCGTCGATGATGACGATCCGCTGCTGCCGCGTCTCCATGCTCGTATGCGGGGCGAATTATGCAGGAAGTTCACCAGGGGGCAATTCGGTGAAAAGGGGACGGAGGTCGCGAAGGAGGAGGGGGAGGTGGTTGTGGATGACGTCCCAGACCGCCGCGTCGAACACGGTGGAGTATCCATGCACCAGGACGTTTCTGAAATTCAGGATCGAGCGGAAACCAGTGATCTGCGCGCTGAGGGAGCGATCCAGCTTCCACGCTTCCCGGAGTGCTTCACCGATGATCGTGAACTGTCGCTCGACGGCGGAACGGAGCTGATCGTCGTGCGCGTAGTCGTCAAACGTATGGCCCGCGGTGAATACCTCGATCTTCTCGCAGGCGGTGACGACATCCGCGAGCAGCGTGCGCCTGTCACGCTGCGGCTTCATAAAGCGGCTGCTGCGTGGACTCGATCGTTTTCGCGAGGTACGGGTTCTTGATCGTCGTCGCTTCCAGCAGGTCGACGTGGCGGTCGAACAGGTCGAGCAGTTTCCTCCACAGCTCGTTATATCGCCGACCCCTCTCGAGCGGATCATCATGCCACTCGAACGCGACGACGAAATCAAGATCGCTCGTCTCCGGATCGAACATCCCCTGCGCCGCCGACCCGAACACCGTCAGCTTCGTGACGTGGTACTCGCGGCAGAGGCGGCGTATCTCCTCCATGTTCTCTGTGATCACCGCCGGTAGCGCTGCCATGGGCGGCATTCTACTCGGAGAGCAGTGCACGGACCTCACGGACGAGGAGGGGGAGGTGGTCATGGATGATCCCCCAGACGATATCCGGATCGACGCTGCCGTATCCGTGCACGAGTCGGTTGCGAAAGCCGCTGATCTGCCGATAGCTGGTGAGCAGGTTCTCCAGCGAAGCGTCGATGCGGGAAGCCTGCCGCAGTGCCTCGCCGACGGTCTGCAATGCGTACGAAATGGAGAAGCGCAGCGCGCGATCCGTTTCGAAGTCGCTGACCGTCCGCGTTGCGATGGCTTCCTCCATGTAGCCGGCGTGATCGAGGACGTCCCAGAGCAGCTTGCGAACTTCAAGCGGCAGCATAGAGGTCGAGGTGTGCCGCGTCGATCGACTGACGAAGATACGGATTGCGGATCTTCGAGCCGGTGATGAGATCGACACGCCGGCCCAGTAGCGCCTCGAGCGAGTCCCAGAACTCGAGATAGTGCCGACCGCGTTCCAGAGGATCGGCCGCAGCCAACTCGACCACGAAATCCAGATCGCTCCGCTCCGGATCGAATGTCCCCTTCACCGCGGAGCCGAAAACCGCGAGGCGCTTCACGCCATGGCGCGCGCACAGCGCCTGTATCTCCTCCATGTTTTCCGTGATCACCGCCGGTAGCGCTGCCATGGGCGGCATTGTACGCTTCGCCCTCGCATGAAACTGATCGTCGGGTTGGGGAATCCGGGGCGCGAGTATGCCGACACGCGGCACAACGTGGGGTGGATGGTGGTGGACGCGTTCGCGAAGAAGTTCCGCATCGACCTCGACCGGCATCAGAAGAGCGCCATGACCGGGGAGGGGCGGGTGGCGGGGGGGAGCGTGATGATTGCCAAGCCGCTCACGTACATGAACTCCTCCGGCGATGCGGTGAAGCTGCTGGCCAACGCCTACCTGGAGAGCACGGACGACCTGCTCGTCGTGTACGACGACATCGATCTGCCTCTCGGCAAGCTGCGCATCCGGCCCAACGGGTCGGCCGGGACGCACAACGGGATGCGCTCGATCGTGAGCTCGCTTGCGAGCGAGCGCTTCGCGCGCTTACGATTCGGCGTGCGCGGTGAGAGCCATACCGACAGCCGGCTTCGCGATTACGTCCTCGACCCCTTCGATGAAGACGAGCTGCCGCTGGTCGGCCGCGGGATCGAGCGCAGCGTCGACGCCCTCCTCCTCTTCGCCCGCGGCGACCTCCGCCGGGCGATGAACGACTTCAATCGAGACCCACAGGACGATCCCAAAACATGAACATCCATACCCTCGGCGAGCTGCGCGCCTCCGGCTACCGCATCCGCTCCGTCAAAGACGAGATGCGCGCCAACCTCCTGGACAAGATCGCGCGCCGCGAACAGACCTTCCCCGGCATCCACGGCTACGAGCGGACGGTCATCCCGGCCATCCACAACGCCGTCCTCTCCAGGCACGACATCATCCTCCTCGGCCTCCGCGGGCAGGCCAAGACGCGCATCCTCCGCTCCCTGACCGCGCTCCTCGACGAGAAGATCCCGATCATCGAAGGCTGCGAGATCAACGACTCGCCGCTGCAGCCGACCTGCAAGCGCTGCCGCCGCCTGGCCGCCGAGAAGGGCGATGAGCTGCCGGTAGCGTGGCTGCATCGGGAGGAGCGCTATCGCGAGAAGCTGGCCACGCCGGACGTCACCGTGGCCGACCTCGTGGGCGACATCGACCCGATCAAGGCCGCCAACCAGCGGCTCACGTACGCGGACGAGGAAGTCATCCACTACGGCATCATCCCCCGCACGAACCGCGGCATCTTCGCCATCAACGAGCTGCCCGACCTGGCGCCGCGCATCCAGGTGGCGCTGCTGAACATCCTCGAGGAGCGTGACCTGCAGATCCGCGGCTTCCCGGTGCGCATCCCGATGGACGTCGTGCTCGTCTTCAGCGCGAACCCCGAGGACTACACCAGCCGAGGCAACATCATCACGCCGCTCAAGGACCGCATCGACTCGCAGATCCTGACCCACTACCCGCAGCAGATCGAGACCGCGCGCCGGATCACCGAGCAGGAGGCGTGGACGGAACGCGACAACCGCGCGGTGATCGAGGTCCCGCCGTACCTGCGCGATCTCATCGAGAACATCGCCTTCGTCGCCCGCGGCTCGGAGCTCGTCGACCAGTCGTCGGGCGTCTCCGCGCGGCTGACCATCGCCGCGATGGAGCTGCTGCAGTCGAACCTCGAGCGGCGCGCGGCGCTGACCGGCGACCGCTACGTCTTCCCCCGCCTCTCCGACTTCTCGATGCTCCTGCCGGCCATCACCGGTAAGGTCGAGATGGTGTACGAGGGGGAGCAGCAGGGCGCCGAGGTCGTGGCCCGGAAGCTGATCGGGCAGGCGGTGGCGAAGCTGTTCGAGTCGAAGCTGCCGCCGGTGGAGCGCGCCGGCACCGGCAGCCGCGAGCGCGACCGCCGCGGCTACGGCGAGCTCGATCAGGACGATCTGGAGGACATGTTCGCCGGCCGTAAAACACGAAAGACAGCACCGAAGAAGGATGACGAGCCGCGCGGCGGCGGCGCGCCCAAGGGCGACCCGGCCTACGAGTCGATCCTCGCCTGGTTCGTGGAAGGGAACAAGATCACGCTCTCCGATGAGCAGCCGTTCGCCGACTACTTCCGCGAGCTGAATCGCGTGCCGAAGCTCGCCGAGACGGCGCGCAAGCATGTGCAGCCCTCGCGCGACGAGGAGCTGGCGCTCTGGATGGAGATGATCCTGGAGGCGATGCATCAGTCCCTGCGCCTGGCGCGCGAGGACCTCGACTCGACCATCACCTTCCAGGAGCTGATGAAGTTCAACGTCTTGCGCACGGTCAAGTGATCGGCGCGCTGCTGCTGGCCGCGACCGTCTCCTGCGCGAGCGATCCGTCGCAGACGTACGAGGTGCGGCTGCCGCCCGGCTACACGGCGGAGAAGCGGTGGCCGATCGTGTACGTCTTCGATCCGCGCCGGCGCGGCGCCTACGCGGCGGACCTCTTCGCCGACGCGGCGGCGGAATTCGGCTGGATCGTGGTCAGCTCGAACGACACGCGCAGCGACGAGGACTCGGACGCCAACGCGCGAGCCATCCGGGCCATGTGGCCGGACGCGCAGCAGCGCTGGTCCGTCGATCCGCGGCGCATCTACACCGCCGGCTTTTCCGGCGGCGCGATTCTGGCTTGGCAGGTGGCGAAGAGCACGAAGAAGGTCGCGGGCGTGATCGGTTGCAGCGGCCGGCTGGACGACGCGCGCGACGCGGACGACGCGACCTTCGCCTGGTTCGGCACGGCCGGCGACGAGGACTTCAATTACCTGGAGACGCGGATGATCGATGCGCGGTTGCGCGGGCCGCACGAGTTCGTGTCGTTCGCCGGCGCGCATCAGTGGCCGCCGAAGGAGCTGCTGCGCGAGGCGCTGGCCTGGATGGAGGCGCCCAAAACGAGCGCGCAGACGTACGACGACGAGAACGAGCTCGCCTTCGAAAGAGCGCAGCGCAAGAAGATGACCGACGCCATCAACCGCTGGCTGCGCTCCGAGCAGCCGGCGAGCACGCTGCGGCGCGGCCTCGAAATCGCCAAGCTGCAAAAGGACCAGCGCAAAGCGGCGAAGCGCGTCCTGAACCTCATCCGAGTCCAGCTCGGCTTCTACCTCCCCGCCGAGCTCCGCGCGCGCGGTGCGGCGGCGAAGGCCAGCGAGCTGGAGGCCTTCGCCCGCGCGATACAATGACGCCCCTCATGCCGAAAGTCGCCACCGAGATCCCGCACGAGCTGGCCCGGCAGATCGACCGGATCATCCGCGACGGATGGTTCCCCGATCAGGAGACCGTCGTCCGCGAGGCGCTGGCCCAGTTCATCGACGGCAAGTCCTTCCTGGGCGACTCGCCGCGGATGCTCCACCGCTTCGCCGCCGACGCGCTGAACGAGTCGAAGCCCGAAGTCGCGCTCAAATTCGTCGACCGGGCCCTCTCCCTGATGCGCAACCAGAAGGCGACCGACTTTACCCTCTATCAGGCGCTGATCGAGCTACGCGTGCAGGTGCTGATCGTCATCGGCCGCGAAGTGGATGCCTTGAGCGCGCTCGAGGAGGCGCGCGAACAGTTGCCCAACAACCCCTCCATCGCCAAATGGATTGAAAAGCTGAACCGGCAGCGTTCGCAATAACGCATGCGCCACCGCTACTCCTGGCTCGATCCCGACCTCATCCGCCAGATGCTGGCGGAGATGGGACTGCGGCGCCTCTTCAACCACCTCCTGCTCCAGAGCGGCGGCGACGTGGAGGAGGCGATGCGCTGGATGCGCATGCTCCAGCAGCGGGGCCTCATCGACGAGAACATCGACCTCGAGGCGTTCTTCGCCCAGCTCACCGAGGAGCAGATCATTGGCCGAGACGGGGAGGGGAACCTGACCCTGGCCGCGGGCGGCGAGCGGCAGATCCGCCGCGACGCGCTGGACGAGATCTTCGGCGGGTTGAAGAAGTCGGCCACCGGCTACCACTCCGTGCCGAACGCGGGGCAGGGGACGGAGCGGCTGACCGAGACGCGGCAGTACCAGTTCGGCGACGACCCGATGTCCATCGATTCGATTCGTTCGATTCAGAACGCCATGAAGCACAACGATCCGGCGGGGCAGATCAGCATCGCCGAGGACGACCTGGAAGTCTTCGAGACCGAGCACAACTCCGGCTGCGCCACGGTGGTGATGATCGACATCTCGCACTCGATGATCCTCTACGGCGAGGACCGCATCACGCCGGCGAAGAAGGTCGCGCTGGCGCTGACGGAGCTGGTGCTGACCAAGTACCCGAAGGACTCCATCGACGTCCTCCTCTTCGGCGACGAGGCGGTGGAGGTGCCGATCAGCGAGATTCCTTACGTCAAGGTCGGGCCGTATCACACGAACACGAAGGCCGGCCTCGAGCTGGCCCAGCGCATCCTCCGCCGGCGCAAGCACAACAACAAGCAGATCTTCATGATCACCGACGGCAAGCCATCCGCGCTGAACGAGGGGGGCCGGCTCTACACGAACTCGTTCGGCCTGGACATGAAGATCGTGAACCGGACGCTCGAGGAGGCCGACCGCTGCCGCCGGGCCGGCATCCCCATCACGACCTTCATGCTGGCCACCGACCCGATGCTGGTGAACTTCGTCGAGCAACTCTCGCAGATCAACCGCGGGCGGGCGTTCTACTCGTCACCGGACCGGCTGGGGGAGTACATCCTGGCGGACTACATCAGGAACCGGCGGAAATTCGTGCACTAACGCGCCTGTCATCCTGAGCCGCGAAGACGGCGAAGGATCTCCCCGTTCTTGCCG
>DATEOX010000081.1:0-5382 GCA_035273585.1 Thermoanaerobaculia bacterium | reverse complement strand
TGATGGGGCCGCCGGGAACCGGCAAGACGCTTCTGGCGCGCGCCATCGCGGGCGAAGCCAATGTCCCCTTCTTCTCCATTTCGGGCTCGGACTTCGTAGAGATGTTCGTCGGCGTAGGCGCTTCGCGCGTCCGCGACCTCTTCGAGCAGGGGAAAAAGAACGCCCCCTGCATCATCTTCATCGATGAGATCGACGCCGTCGGCCGTCACCGCGGCGCCGGCCTGGGCGGCGGTCACGACGAGCGCGATCAGACCCTCAACCAGCTCCTCGTGGAGATGGACGGCTTCGAGTCGAACGACGGCGTGATCCTCGTCGCGGCCACGAACCGCCCGGACGTCCTCGACCCGGCCCTCCTCCGCCCCGGCCGCTTCGACCGTCGCGTAGTGGTCGACCTGCCCGACCTCAAGGGGCGCGAGGGCATCCTCCGCGTCCACACGCGCAACATCCCGCTGGCGGAAGACGTCGATGCCAGCGTGCTCGCGCGCGGCACTCCCGGCTTCAGCGGCGCCGACCTGGCCAACCTGGTCAACGAGGCCGCGCTGAACGCCGCCCGCTACGACAAGAAAAAGGTCCAGATGATCGACTTCGAGTTCGCGAAGGACAAGGTCATCATGGGCGTGGAGCGGAAGTCGATGGTGATGAGCGACCGGGAGAAGCGGATCACCGCCTATCACGAGTCGGGGCACACCGTCGTCGCGGCCGTGATGCCCGCCGCCGATCCTCTACACAAGGTCACGATCATCCCCCGCGGCCGGGCTCTCGGCCTGACCCAGCAGCTCCCGACCGAAGACAAGTACTCGTACTCGAAGAAATACCTCGAGGCCATGCTCGCCGTGCTGATGGGCGGACGGATCGCCGAGGAGGTGTTCGTCGGGGAGATCACCACGGGCGCCGGGAACGACATCGAGCGCGCCACGCAGATGGCCCGGCGGATGGTCTGCGAGTGGGGCATGTCCGACCTCGGCCCGGCCACGTTCGGCAAGAAGGAAGAGGCCATCTTCCTCGGCCGCGAGTTCGCCCAGCATCAGGACTACTCCGAGTCGACGGCCATCGAGATCGACCGCGAAGTGCGCCGCATCCTGGACAAGGCGTACAAGACCGCGCACGAGGTCATCACCGGTCACAAGACGGCGCTGGACCGCATCGCCCGCCGGCTGCTGGAGCGCGAGACGCTCGAGGGCGCCGAGGTGAACGACATCCTCCGCGAGGAGACCGGCACCGACTACATGAAGAACAAGGAGTACTACCCGGAGCAGAGCCCCGGCGAGACGATGACCATCGCGCCGGGCTCGGGCCCGTCGACCGACGTGCCGGTGCCGGTCGCGCCGCCGCCGGCCTCGACTCCGGACCGCAACGCCTGATCGATCCGCAATCGGCGGCGGGCGCCGCGCCCGCCGCCCTGTGCTACTTTCCCTCCTCATGAAGAAAGTAGTGCTCGCCGCGCTCCTCCTCTCCTTCGCCCTCCCCGCCTTCCCCGAGCCCATCGTCATCAAGGCCGCGCGCATCTTCGACGGCACCACGGACAGCGTCGCGCCAAATGCAGTGGTGGTCGTCGACGGTGACCGCATCACGGCCGTCGGCTCGGGCTCCGCGATCCCGGCCAACGCGCGCGTCATCGACCTCGGCGACGCGACGCTCCTCCCCGGCTTCATCGATGCGCACACGCATCTGACCGGGCAATCGGGCGACAACTGGTACCAGGACTTCTTCCAGAACACGATGCGCTTCCCGGCCGAGCAGGCGCTGCTGGCCTCGACGTACGCGCGCAAGGTGCTGGAAGCCGGGTTCACCACCGTGCGCGACGTCGGCGCGTCGGACTACGTCGACGTCGGCCTGCGCAACGCGATCAACAACGGCTACGTCCCCGGCCCCCGGATGCTCATCGCCGTCCACGCCATCGGCGCGACCGGCGGCCACGGCGACGGCGACCCGATCCCGCCCGACCGCACGCACCAGCTCGGGCCGATCGACGGCGTCTGCAACGGGCCGTCGGAGTGCCGCGCCGCGGTGCGGTACCAGATCAAGTTCGGCGCGGACGTCATCAAGTTCATGCCCTCCGGCGGCGTGCTGTCGCTGTCCGACCCGGTCGACGCGCCGGAGCTCTCGCAGCAGGAGATGAACGCCATCGTGGAGGAGGCGCACAACTGGGGCCGCAAGGTCGCGGCGCACTGCCACGGCGACCTCGCGGCGAAGATGGCCATCCAGGCCGGCGTCGACTCCATCGAGCACGGCTCGTTCATGAAGCCGGAGACGCTGGCCATGATGCGCGACAAAGGCGTCTACCTCGTCGCCACGCTCCTCGCCGGCGAGTGGACGGGCGGCAAGGCGGACAAGTTCCCGCCCGCCATCGCCACGAAGGCGAAGGCCGCCCTCGCCGCCCGCACGGAGATGTTCCGCAACGCGCAGAAGGCCGGCGTGAAGATCGCGTTCGGCACCGACTCGGCCGTGTCGCCCCACGGCATGAACGCCCAGGAGTTCGCCCTCATGACGAACCTCGGCATGTCCCCCGCCGCCACGTTGCGCGCCGCGACGGCCGTGAACGCGAGCCTCCTCGGCATCAGCGACCGCGTCGGCACGATCGCAGCCGGCAAGATCGCGGACCTCGTGGCGGTGCCGGGCAACCCGCTGCAGGACATCCGCGCCACGGAGCGGGTGTCGTTCGTGATGAAGGAGGGGAAGGTGGTGAAGGGGCCTTAGGTGGTAGCGTCCTTGATCGCCTTGGCCGCGGCAGCCAACTTCGCCGGATCGTTGGCCGAAGCCGACGTGCTCGCACCGAAGTAGAAGCTGGCCACGGAAGCCAGCAGCGTGCCGAGCATGGTCAGGAGCTGCTTGGCCAGGTCGATGGCCGACTGCTGGCGGGCGTTGATGATGTCGAGGGGCGTCACGCGCGCCGGCGTCGTCGACGCGGTCGTATTGCTCTTCGTCTCGCCTCCGGTCTGCTCCTTCGTGCCGGCGGAATTCGGCGACGCGGAAGGGACCGGCGCCGGAATTTGGAGCGCGGCGACAATCGCCGTCTGCGCGGCGGCGTCCTTGGGCGTCGGCGTCTTCTTCTGCTCCGCCACGCTCTCATCAGCCGCTGGCAGGCTGATTGGATCGGTGAGACGGACCAGGCAGAAAAGCGTCATCACACCGAACAGCACCACGAGGCTGAAGGCAAGCAAAGCGCGCACGGATCCATCGGGCAGACCGAGGGCCGTCTTCGCGCCCGCGAGCGGTTCGTAGAAGCTGGAGAGAAAGGCGACGACCGCGAAGATGGTTGCGACGGCGAGCACCGCCAGGAGAGGCAGGCGGTATGCCTCGCCCTTGTCACCCGTGGCGATGAGGATCGATAGCGCGATCAGGACGACGACGGCGAGCAACGCAATCCACGATTTCATCGGCTCCCTCCACCCCGTTCGACGGACGCGCGGCTATGATTCCGCGCGTCATGCCCAAGCGCGTCTACATCGCCTACACCGGCGGCACCATCGGGATGAAGCGGACGCGCGACGGGTACGTCCCCGAGCCGGGGTTCCTGCAGCAGCAGATGGCGGCGATGCCCGAGCTCTCGCACGACTCCATGCCGGAGTTCGTCATCCACGAGTACGACCCGCTGCTCGACTCCTCGAACATGACGCCGCGCGAGTGGGTGAAGATCGCGCGCGACATCGCCGGGCACTACCGCGAGTTCGACGGCTTCATCGTCCTGCACGGCACCGACACGATGGCGTATACCGCGTCGGCCCTCCCCTTCCTGCTGCAGGGGCTGCGCAAGCCGGTGATCATCACCGGCTCGCAGATCCCGCTTTGCGAAATCCGCAACGACGCGCGGGAGAACCTCATCACCTCGCTCCTCATCGCCGCGACGCACGACGTCCCGGAGGTCTGCCTCTACTTCGGCGGGAAGCTGCTGCGCGGATGCCGAGCGGTCAAAGTCAGCGCGGACGGCTTCGCCGCGTTCGCATCGCCGAACTTCCCGCCGCTGGGCGAGGTCGGCATCGACATCGAGATCCAGTGGGAGCTGGTGCGCAGGCCGGCGGAGAAGGCGCGCTTCGGCGTGCACGAGCTCACCGCGCCCGTCGTCAGCGCGCTGCGCCTCTTCCCCGGCATCTCGCCCGAGCTCGTGCGCAACGTTCTTCGTCCGCCGCTGCAGGGCCTCGTCCTCGAGGCGTACGGCGTCGGCAACGGGCCGGACCAGGACGAGGCGTTCCTCCGCGCGCTGACCGAGGCGACCAGGCGCGGCGTGGTGATCGTCGACTGCACGCAATGTCTCGAAGGCCGGGTGAACTTGGGCGAGTACGCGGCCGGGGCGGCACTGGCCCGGGCGGGGGTCATCAGCGGCTACGACATGACCGCCGAGGCCGCGCTGGCCAAGCTGTACTATCTCTTCAGCCGCGGGCTGACGCCGCAACGCGTGAAGCGCGAGATGCAGCGTAACCTCCGCGGCGAGATGACGCCCGAGTAGGAGTCGTTCGTCTGCCACTCCCAGGCAAGGAGCTGATCATGTCCCGTCTTCTCTTCAGCATCGGCGCAAAAGGCGCTACCATCCAGAAGATCCAGCAGAAGCTCATCAGCCTCGGGCTGCTCGCCGGCAATGCCGACGGCGACTACGGCAACAAGACCAGGACCGCGGTCATCGCGTTCCAGAACAGCAAAGGTCTGCCCGAGACGGGTGACATCGATGAGACGACCTGGACGGCGCTGACGAACGAGCCGGTGCCGCCGGTGCGCGAGCGCGCCCTCGCCCTCACCGCCACGTTCGAGGGCCACGGCTTCACCCTCGCGCAGGGCAACTTCGACGGCGCCGGAATCACCTGGGGGATCATCGGCTTCACGTTGAAGGGCGGCGAGCTGGCGAAGATCATCAAGGATGCGTATGTGCAGGATCCTGACCTCGTCCGGTCGTGTTTCGCGGACAAGACCGACGAGCTCCTGGCGCATCTCGACGAGCCGTGGGACCAGCAGCTCGCCTGGGCCGATTCGATCAGCACCGGCTCGCAGAAGGCCGGGCTGGCCGAGCCGTGGAAGTCGGCCTTCGCCAAGCTCGGCTCGACGGAGCTCGCCCAGCGGCTGCAGAGCGAGCGCGTGCAGAACGCCTACTACACGCCCGCCCTGCAGACGGCGCAGAAGTGGGGCCTCACCACCGAGCTGGGCGCCGCGCTCTGCTTCGACATCCACGTGCAGAACGGCGGCATCGGGGCGAAGGCGGCGGAGAAGATCAACGCCGGCCTGACGCCGGGCCTCTCCGAGCGCGACAAGCGCGTCCTCATCGCGAACTGCGTCGCGGACAACGCCATCGAGCGCTGGCGCGAGGACGTGCGCGAGCGCAAGCTGGCCATCGCCACCGGCGAGGGCTCGGTGCACGGCTCGTCGAGGTTCGTGCTGCGGAACTGGGGACTGGAC
>DATEOX010000080.1:0-2123 GCA_035273585.1 Thermoanaerobaculia bacterium | reverse complement strand
GCTGTGTGCCACCCCGTCAGGTGACCGAGCAGCGAGGCGCCGCCGAAGCCGACCAGTAAGCCGATCACACCACCGGCGAGGCTCATGACGATGCTCTCCACCAGGAACTGCGTGAGCACGTCGGAGCCGCGCGCGCCGATCGCCATGCGGATGCCGATCTCGCGCGTCCGCTCCGTGACCGAGACGAGCATGATGTTCATGATGCCGATGCCGCCCACGAGCAACGAGATCGACGCGATGGCCGCCAGCAGCAGCGTCATCACCTGCGTGGAGCTCTCCGCGGCCTGGGCCAGGTCGGTCTGATTGCGCACCGTGAAGTCGTCGTCGCCCGTGATGCGGTGCGACTCGCGCAGCAGCACGCGGATCTCATCCTGCGCCGCCGGCAGGTCGGCCTCCGACGCCGTCGAGGCGACGATCTGCGGGATGAACGAGCGGCCGGAGAGGGCCATCGTCGCCGTCGTGTAGGGGATGAGCACGACGTCATCCGAGTCGCTGCCGCTGGCCGTCTGCCCCTTCGGCGCGAGCACGCCCACGACCTTGAACGGCACGTTGCGGATCTGGATCTCCGCGCCGACCGGGTCCTGGCCCGGGAAGAGGCTGCCTGCGACGGTGCTGCCCAGGACCGCCACCTTGCGGCTCGAGCGGACGTCGTCCGGCGAGAAGAAGTCGCCCGACGCGGCGGGCCAGTCGCGGATGGTCTGATAGTCGGTGTCGACGCCGTTGATCATCGTCCGCCAGTTGCCCGCGGCGCCGATCACCTGCGCCCGGCTCACCACCACCGGCGACACGGCCGACACGTACTGCGCTTCGGCGCGGATCTTCTCCACGTCCTTCACGCTCAGGTTGGGGAACGCCTGCGCTCCCTGGCTCACGCCCGCCTGCTGCGCCGCCCCCGGCGTGATGACGATCATGTTCGTGCCCAGGTTATTGATCTGAGCCCGGATGCGCGAGCGCGCTCCGTAGCCGACGGCGACCATCACGATCACCGCGGCCACGCCGATGATGATGCCCAGCATGGTCAGCGTGGCCCGCATCTTGTTCTTGCGGATGCTCTGCGTGGCCAGCCGGACGAGGGTCTTGGTCTTCATGCGACGCTCCTTTCTTCTTCGAGCAGGTCGGCCGCCGCCGAGCGGCGGTTGCGCACCGGCTCGTCGCGCCGGATCCGTCCGTCGCGCACTTCCACGATCCGCTTCGCATACGCGGCGATGTCCGGCTCGTGGGTGACGAGGACAATGGTGATGCCCTGGTCGTTCAGCTCCTGGAAGAGGGCCATGACCTCGATGGACGTGCGCGTGTCGAGGTTGCCGGTCGGCTCGTCGGCCAGGACGAGCGCCGGCTCGGTGACCAGCGCGCGGGCGATGGCCACGCGCTGCTGCTGCCCGCCGGAGAGCTCGCTCGGCTGATGGTCGAGCCGGTCGCCGAGGCCGACGCGCTCCAGGGCCTGCGCGGCGAGCGCGCGGGTGTCGCGCTTCCGGCCGCTCCGGTCGTACAGCATCGGCAGCTCCACGTTCTCCAGCGCGCTGGTGCGGGGCAGGAGGTTGAAGCCCTGAAAGACGAAGCCGAGCTTCTGATTCCGGATCGCCGCCAGCTCGTTCTTGCCCAGGCCGTCGACGCGCACGCCGTCCAGCTCGTACGAGCCGGAGGTGGGCGTGTCGAGGCAGCCGAGGAGGTTCATCAGCGTCGACTTGCCGGAGCCGGAGGTGCCCATGATGGCCATGAAGTCGCCCTTGGCCACCTCCAGGTCGATGCCGCGCAGGGCATGCACTTCATTCGTGCCGCTGGCGTACGTCTTCACGAGTTGCTGGGTGCGGATGACCATCAGAAGCCTCCCGGCGCGCGGCGCTGCTGGCTGCCGCTGTTGCTCTGGAACGGACTCGCGGATGAGCTCTGCGCGCTCTGCGTCGAAGAGGTAGTGCCGATCACGACCTTCATCCCTTCGGCGAGCCCCTGCCCCTGCACCTCGGTCTGCGTGCCGTCGGTGATGCCCGTCTGCACGCGGACCTGCTGCAGCTTGCCGTTCGCATCGAGCGTGTAGACGGAGCCTCCACGCTGGCGCGCGGGCGTCCCGCCCGCCAGCCGGCGGACGTCCCGTCCGGCGGCGGTGCTCGTCGCCGCCGTCGTCG
>DATEOX010000079.1:0-6497 GCA_035273585.1 Thermoanaerobaculia bacterium | reverse complement strand
CGGCGGGAGGGGGACGACGTTCGGGGGCGGAGGCTTCAGCGGCGGCGGGTGGGGCGGAGGGGGCGGGGGATTCTCCGGCGGCGGCGGTGGTTTCGGCGGCGGCGGCGCGACGGGAGGCTGGTGATGACTCACGACGAGTTCCTTCAGAAGCTGGACCGGGAGCGGCTGCTCGAGGCGATCGCGGCCGCGGAGCGGGCGACATCCGGCGAGATCCGCGTCCACGTGCAGCCGAAGGCGGGCGGCGAGATCCGCGCCGTCGCGGAGCGGACGTTCGAGCGGCTGGGGATGACGAAGACCGCCCAGCGCAACGGCGTCCTCCTCTTCATCGCCTCCCAGGAGCAGCGCTTCGTGATCCTCGGCGACGAGGGCATCGACGCCGTCGTGCCCGCCGGCTTCTGGGATGGCATCGCGGCGAAGCTCACCGTCCGCTTCCGCGCCGGCGAATTCACGGAAGGCATCGTGGAGGCCGTCACCGCCGCGGGTGAGCAACTGAAGGCGTACTTTCCGCGCGCGGCCGACGACGTCAATGAGCTGCCCGATGACATCAGCGTCGACTGAGCTGCCGACGGTCGTCATCGCCCTCGGCTCCAACCTCGGCAACCGGCTGCTCTATCTGCGGCGCGCCCTCTTTGCCCTCGGCGATGTGATGCGCGTGGTGCGAGCGAGCAGCGTGCACGAGACGGCGCCGATCGATGCGCCTGCCGGGTCGCCGCCGTTCCTGAACATGGTGGTCGCCGGCTACACGCGACAGCCGCCGCTGGCCTTACTGAACGAGCTGCAGCGCATCGAGTCGCGCCTCGGCCGCAGACGCGGCGTGCGCAACGCGCCGCGGACCATCGATCTGGACCTGATCCTCTACTCGTCGCGCGTGATGCGTACCGGCCGGCTGACAATCCCGCATCCGCGGTACCGCGAGCGTCCGTTCGTGATGGAGCCGCTGGCCGAGCTCGGGCTGGCTATCTAGTCCCGAAGCCGCCGCCCAGCTCCACGTGGCGCCGGGCCACGGCGCTGGGGACGGCTTTGGCCAGCAGCGGATACGGATTCACCATCTCATCATTCTGATTGACGGCGAAGTGGAGGTGGGAGGGGGTGTACTTCGCGTTGCCGGTGTTGCCGACGTAGCCGAGAAGGTCGCCGCTCTGCACTTCCATCCCTTCGTAGATGCCGGGGGCCCAGCGGTCGAGGTGCGCGTAGTAGAACGATGCGCCGTTCTCGGTGGTCAGCCAGAGGCACTGCCCGCCCTTCGGCTGCGTACCGATGTAGCTGATGATGCCGTCCGCCACGGCCACGATCTCCGTGCCCTTGCGGGCGAAGATGTCGATACCGGTGTGCAGGCGGGCGCCGCCGTCCCGCGCGGCGTGCCAACTGTCGTCGAGGTCGTAGGGACGGACGCCGACCACGGGCATGCGCAGCGCGGTGCCGATCAGCGGCTTGAAGAGAGCGTTGGCCCGGTCGGCGAACTCCTTGTCCCGGACTTTCGCCGACTGCGTGGTCGGCGTGACGGTCGGCTTGCGGGCGATCTCGCGGCTGTTGTAGCGGTTGAGGTCCGCCCGGAGCTGGGCGATGAGGTGGCTGAAGTCGTCGTCGTCCGCCGAGAGCTGCGCGCCCTGCATCTGCGCGGCCGGGGTCGGCTCGGCGGCCGAGTTCGGCTCGCCGACCGGCATGGTGGCGCAGCCGACGAGGAAAAGAAGGGCGCTCAACAGCCCGAGGCTGCCGACCCACCCACTGCGCACGAGAGTTCTGACCATGACCACCAGGGAGCGATGCGCGCAGTTTAGAGGGAGGCGGCTGAGGTTGTAAAGCCTCTAGTTCTGCTCTGTCACATTTCGGGCGGCTCTTCGGGAAAGACTTGCCCTCTTCGTTTGAAGCGTCTTCGGAGAAGATCGATTAGATCCTCTGGCTTGCGGTCCCGAAGAGGAAGGTAGTGCACGAGCATCATCTGCACGTCGGCGGCTGTGAGTACAGGTTCACCGATCTCGAGACGCTCGCGTGTCAGAAAGAGCATGGCCATCATCACCAAAGAGCATGGCCATCATCACCAAGGTCGCGTGGTGATGCCAGCCTCTCCACCCGCGAACTTGATATTCGCCGAAGCCACCCTGCTGCTTCGCGTCTTCGAGTGCCCGCTCGACGAAGTAGCGCTGCCCCTGCATGTAGGCAACCCGCTCGACGGGTGTGTCGGGAGCGGCGTTCGACAAGCTGTACTTGAGTCGGTTCGGTTGTCGGGTCACGATCAGGTGCCACTGGTAAGCCTGTTCATCGCCGCGTTGATAGAGCCATACCCGAGCGTGGAGAACTTTCACCTCCATCGGCCCCTTGGTTCCGTGTCGCATCTCGATCCGCCGCCAGGCGTCGGCGCTTTGCGTGGCCACCCAAGCGTCGGCGCGCATTCGTTTCGCGCTCTTGTCGGTGGTCGGGTCCGCAGTCCAGATGTGCTGATCACAGTGAACGTCACCCAGGAACGTGAGGCCGGCCCCGTCGAGCATCCGCAGAAACTGGCCGTTATCGCCGTAGAACCCGTCGAAGCCAACCCACGAGAACTGCACTCCGTTCCGGAGCGCTCTTTCGATCAGATCCAGCGCCAACTCCTGTTTGGTCCGATACGTCCGGAATCCTTCCGGCACTCCGGCCTCCGCCATCCGCTCGCGATCGCCGGTCCACTCTTTGGGCAGGAACAACGCCGTATCGATCAGAGTGGCGATCGATCCTCTTCCCAGCGACGCGCATACGGCGGTCTGACAGTTGTCGACCTTCCCGAGGCGGCCGCACCACTGGCGGGCCACACCAACGGAATCGCGGCCTTTCTTCGGAAACCCCGTCTCGTCAATCAGCAGAAACGAATCGTCGGTCCCGCCCAACAAGGCGTTGGCATCGCGGGCCACCTTGTCCAGAACCGGACGATGATCCCACGGAGAGTTCGCGATGAAGTGATGCAGAGCCTGTTCGTCCGAGCCCGGGACGGCATCGCGAATGCGCTCGATGTTGCGGCGCCGTGCCTGCATCAGCCCACGCAAGTAAATACGGGCCTGCGAACCACTTGCTCGCGTCTTCGTCACGAAGAAAGGATCGTATTCGTCGTACGACCGATCAAAGCGCTGGACTACGCCGTGTGGCGACCAGCGCTCATGAAATCTGCTCCTCTTACGAATCGTGTGGTGGGCTGCGGAACATCTTCGCCGCTCATTCTAAACGACTTGTCCGCTCGACTAAAGTGACAAAGCAGAACTAGGCGATCTCGAGGAGCCGTTTCTCCAGCACAGCAGGCAGGCTGACGCAAAAAAAGTAGTCGCTCGGATATAGGTAGTCCTCGCCCGACTCGTCGACCACCCGGATCATTCCGTGCTGCGCCGCGAACGCGTCCTCCAGCACCTCGTATAGTTTGCGCAACTCCAGCGACGCGGGGTAGTCCTCGTTGCGAATGCAGACGGCGAAGTGCTTGGAGTCGGACATCAGATGAGCGGTCGTTTGAACTTCAGTTCGCGTTTGCCAACGCCGTGCGCTTCATACCAATGAAGCTCGGCGTCGATGATCGTACCATCCGGCAGGCGTACGGTCGCCACACCCTTCATCTTGCGCCAGTGGCCGCGGCCATATTGCCGGATCAGACGCCTACGGGCATGAACACCCGGCCCGGAGGCGATGGTCTCCACCAACCGAAAATCGCTGATGACTTCGAACCGCACTGTCATCTACCCGAACAACGCCGCCCCGAACTCCTCCACCCGCCGCACGCCCACCACCTCTACATCCGCCCGGATCTCGGCGGCGTTCGACTGGGGGCAGATCACGCGGCGGAAGCCGAGGGCGGCGGCTTCGCGGGCGCGGAGGTCGGGTTGGGAGACGCTGCGGATCTCGCCGAGCAGGCCGACTTCGCCGAATAGGGCCACGTCGTACGAGATCGGGGTGTTGCGCTGCGACGACAGCACTGCGGCGACGATCCCCAGGTCGAGCGCCGGCTCATCGATCTGGAGGCCGCCGGCGAGGTTCACGTAGATGTCATGCGTCACGAAGGTGCCGCCGCCCTTCCGCTCCAGCACGGCCAGGAGGAGGGAGACGCGGTTGGCGTCGAGGCCCATGGCCATCCGCCGCGGCGACGGGAAGTGCGTGGGCGACACGAGCGCCTGCACCTCGATCAGCAGCGGGCGCGTCCCCTCCACCGCGGCGAGGATGGCCGATCCCGGCGCGTTGCTCCGCTGGGAGAGGAGGGCGGCGGAGGGATTGGGCACCTCTTCGAGGCCGCCCTCGTGCATCTCGTAGATCGCCACCTCGTTCACCGGCCCGAAGCGATTCTTGTAGGCGCGGATCACGCGGTAGTTCTGGAAGCGGTCGCCTTCGAAGTAGAGCACCGTGTCGACGATGTGCTCGAGCGACTTCGGGCCGGCGATCGTCCCCTCCTTCGTGATGTGGCCGATGAGGAAGATGGGGATGGAGAGGCGCTTGGCGGCGGACATCAGCACGCCCGCCGCGTCGCGCACCTGGCCGACCGAGCCGGGCGTGGAGGAGTTGGAGGCCGTGTGCACGGTCTGGATGGAGTCGACGATCACCGCCACCGGTCGCAGCTTCTCCACCTCGGACAGTATCCGTTCGACGGACGTCTCGGTGAAGACGCGGATGTTCGGCGAGACCGTGCCGAGGCGGCGGGCGCGCATGGCCAGCTGCCGCGGCGACTCCTCGCCGGAGACGTAAAGCACGGTGCCGGAGAGGGCGAGCTGCTGCGCGGCCTGGAGCAGGAGCGTCGACTTGCCGATGCCCGGCTCGCCGCCGACGAGCGTCACGGCGCCGATGACCAGCCCGCCGCCGAGAACCCTGTCGAGGTTGGCCAGATTCGTGGAGACGCGCGGCGCGATGTCGGCATCGATGGCGTCGATGGGCATCGGCGCGCCGGTGGCGCTGAGCGCGGAGGGGTGGGCGGTGGCGGCGGGCAACTCCTCCTGGGCGAAGGAGTTCCAGGCGTTGCACTCGGGGCAGCGGCCGAGCCACTTGGGCGATTGGCTGCCGCATTCGGTACAGGAGAAGAGCGTCGCCTTTTTCGCCACCTGGCCGGATTGTAGCAGTGGCGTCCGGCATGCGACGCCTCCTCCTTGCGCTCGTCACTCTCGCCACTGTGGAAGCGGCCGCCCAGGACCTGAGCGGCTTCGAGAAAGTTCTCCTGCCTGTAGAACCGTTCGTGCCGATCACCGGCGCGGCAGGGACGGAGTTCACCACTCGCCGCGATGCCTGGGCGCCCGCGCCGTTCCGCTACTACTTCGGCGGCAACGCCATCCAGACCTTCGATCCGATCCGCCTGATCCCGGCGCCGATCGTGACGCCGTCGCAGCCGCGGAGCGAGATCGGGCGGCTGCTCTACATCGAGAAGAGCGCCGTCGACGGCGTGAGCATGCAGTTGCAACTGCAGTCGCGGCCGGCTGGAGAGCCGGCGCACCTGGCCCGCGTCGACACCGTGCCGGTCGTCCGGGAGCGCGACTTCCGCACCGGCACCATCGCCTTTGCCCGCGTGCCGTTCCCGTACGTCTATCTGACCGACGGCGTGGCCCGCGAGGCATCCGCCCAATACCGCCACGCGCTGCGCATTTACGACGTCGACCTGCGAGGCGATGCGGCGGTGCGCATCCGGGTCTTCTGGACGAACGTCGGCGGGGGAGGGGCGCTGGTCAAGGACGCGATCGTCCCGCTCGACCGCCGCAACGGCAGCGATCCGTCGTTCCCGTACTACGCCGTGGTCGACCTCGACACGTTCTTCTCCTCCTGCAACCCGTTCTCGCTCCACACCCCGTGCCTGGGCATGGACACGCGCATCGAGCTGCAGCCGATGACGGCCGGCATGCGCTACTGGGCGTTCGTCTCGCTGACGAACAACTTCACGCAGGACGTGACGATCTTCGCGCCGTAGGGTTACGTTTGCAGGTGCCTCTGTTCGCCGACCGCATACGCCTCGCGGATCCATTCCGCCAGTCCGTCGAGCTCCTCGATATTGCGCAGCCGGAAGTGATGCACATGGTTCCGCGCCGAGAACGTCTCGACCTTATGGAAGGGCGGCTGCGCGACGCGACGCGCCAGCACGAGATGGCCGACCAGCCCGTCGCGGCGCGGCATGACCATGGCGAACGACATCCGGACGTGGAAGGCAATGCGCGTCTTCTCCGGCAGCACCGTGACCGGCCCCGCCCTCCGCACCCGATCGAGGAACGCATCGAACAGCGCCCGCACCTCCGACGGCTTCCGATCAAAGTGCGCGTCGAGCGCGCCGACCGTCCCGCAGGAGTGCGTCTGGTTCCGATTGGCGAACGTCCGCCCGCACTCCGGACATCTCCACAGCGGCTTGTCCATGTCAAGAAAGTCTACGACCAGAAGACGGAGCGGTCGACGTCCGCCAGCCGGCGGGGGAGGGACGCTGGTCAAGGACGCCGTCGTCCCGCTCGACCGCCGCCAACGGCGGCGACCCGTCGTTCCCACACTACGCCGTGGTCGATCTCGACACGTTCTTCTCCTCCTGCAAC
>DATEOX010000078.1:0-3360 GCA_035273585.1 Thermoanaerobaculia bacterium | reverse complement strand
CGAATTGGAGCAGGCGGTAGCCGTAGACGCCGCGCCGGTAGAGGTCCTGGTAGCTCTCGCCGCTCGTCACCAGCTCGTCGACCTGCTCTCGGGTGAGCCCGAGGTCGCGCACGAGCGGCTCTTTGTAGCGGGCGATGCGGCGCATGAAGTAGCCGACCGTCGGCGCGGCCTCATTCGAAAGGTCGATCTCTTCGGTCTTGCGGAAGCCGTGCAGCGCCGCCGCCTCGATGAAGCCCTGCAGCGGATGGAGCGCATCCCGGCGCTCGACCGGCTGCAGCGCGAACTCGTCCAGCACGAGCACGCGATCAGTCAGCTCCGCGGTCTTGGCGAAGAGGGCGTTTGACTGGATGTACTGCGACGACTCCTGGAAGAGGATGACCTCGAAGCGCTGGTCGGTTGCGAATGTCTCGAACGGCGCGCACTCGACGCGCGTCTCCGGATAGCGCGCACGCGCAGCCGCGACCTGCTTTTCATCCGGCGTGATGCCCATCGCTTCATAGCCCATCTTCGTCAGCCGGTGGAGCGTCGTCCCGAGGCCGATGCCGACTTCGAGGAGGCGGGCGGGTAAGGCCGGGAGGCGCTCGAGGAGCATCCGCGTGGAGCGCTCCTGAGCGACGGCGATCGGCTCCTCATCCTTCTCGAACAATCCGTAATGGAGGTAGTCGACGCCCCCCTCCTCGGCGGTCAGGATGTGCATGAAGACGTTGAGCGGGTAGTAGAAGTCGCGGTAGGCGAGGGGCTCCGTCACGGCGGGCGCATTCTACTCATATCATGCAGGGGGTGAACCTCCGCCAAGATCCCGCCGCGCTCGCGCCGCGCTACGCCGCCGCCGAGCCGTTCCCGCACATCGTCCTCGACGGCCTCTTCGACGACGGCGCGCTCGACGCCGTCCTGCGCGACTTCCCCACGCCGGACGCGATGCGCTCCTGGCTGAACTTCGACAGCCCGCACGAGAAGAAGCTCGGCTTCTTCCACGAGCGGAGCGCGGTCTCCGACACCATCCGCCGCTTCCTCGACGCCATGAACGGCTTCGAGACGCTGCTCTTCCTGGAGAAGCTGACCGGCATCGAGGGGCTGATTCCCGACCCGTACTTTGCCGGCGGCGGCCCGCATCAGATCGAGCCGGGCGGGTATTTGAAGGTTCACGCCGACTTCAACGTTCATCCGAAGCTGCACCTCGACCGTCGCCTGAACATGCTGGTCTATCTCAACCGCGACTGGCGCGAGGAGTGGGGAGGACACCTGGAGCTGTGGGACGCGTCGCTCACCGCCTCTCGGCAGCGCATCCTGCCGACGTTCAACCGGACGGTGATCTTCTCGACGACCGACACGTCGTATCACGGCCACCCGCATCCACTGACCTCGCCGCCCGGCGTGACGCGCAAGTCGGTGTCGCTCTACTACTACACGGCCGGACGGCCCGAGGAGGAGCAATCGGCTCCGCACGACACGATCTTTCCGGGGTGACGTTCATGTCATCCTGAGCCGCGAAGACGGCGAAGGATCCGTACCGATCTCGCACCGCGCCTGAAGGTGCGGATCCTTCGCCGTCTGCGCGGCTCAGGATGACACGTCAGTTCCGCGACGGATCCGCGTCTCTTCGATACGGCGCGAGCAGCCGCAGGCTCTCGATCCGCTGCTGCAGCTCGGCGCCGATCTGCTCGGCGCGTTGCACGAGCTCGTCGATCTCCAGCAGGCGCTGCTTCTCCTCGACATCGAGATTGAGGGACATGATCAGGGCGTTGGTCAAGGCGTCGAGGCCGACCGTGTCGATCTCCGGCACGGCCATCTGGTTCGGCAAGTAGGTGAGGTACTGCCGCGACAGATCCGCGAGCCACTCGCGCTGCGCATAGCCGTGCTCGGGCGCGGGCGCGGCCTCCGGGTGGGCCACGACGCGCGCCATCCGGTACGGCGCGCGCGACTCCTCGCCGATGATGCGCACCCGGACGTCGCCCCGCACGAGGATGTTGTAGCGGCCGTCGTCGAGCGGCACCGCCTGTTCGATCGTGCCGAGCGTGCCGAGGGTGTGCACGGCCGGCGCGCCGTAGTAATCGTCCTGCCAGCCGGGGCGGAGGAGCACGATGCCGAAACGCTGGTCGGAGTCGAGCGCGTCGGCCACCATCTGCCGGTAGCGCGGCTCGAAGATGTGCAGCGGCAGCCGCGTGTTCGGGAAGAAGACGAGATTCGGGAGGGGGAACAGCGGGAGCGTGAACTCGCCATCCGGATACGCCGCGGACATGGACGAAACTCTAACAGGAAAACCAGCCGGCGGTCAGACGGGCCACGGCGTCGCGGTCGGCGCGCGTGCGGCGCAGTAGGAGCCTGCCGACGGCCGGCGTCCGGACGGCGCCGAGGGCGGCATCGAGGAGCGCCGGGCGGGAGAGGAGCCGCGCCACCTGCCGGCTCCAGCGGATGCGCCTGGCGAACATCGAGGCGTGCTCCTGGCGGTAGGCGTCCTCGATGCGGGTGCGCTCGCCGCCGCCGAGGAGGCGGAGGATGTGCGGCACGGCGACGAGCGCCGATTGGATGGCCATGGCCATCCCGTTGCCGGTCAGCGGGTCGACGATCCCCGAGGCGTCGCCGATCATGAAGATGCCTCCCTCCACGGCCGATCGCGCCCGGAAGATGACCGGCTCGCTGGAGAGGAAGCCCTCCTGGGCCGGCTCGTAGCGGGCGTACATCTCCTCCAACCTCGTTTCCTCTTTGCGGATGGTGTCGACGAAGGCGTCCCATCTTCCTTTGTGGCCGGAGAGACGGGAGGCGTGGACGAGGCCGCAGATGTTCGTCAGGCCTTCCTCGATGGCGTTCACGCCGAGGTAGCCGTCGCGGAAGGAGTAGAGGTCGATGGTGTTGCTCTGCGCGCCGCGGTAGTGCCGCTTGAAGCCGAAGTTGCGGTGCGACTTGTCCCTGACGAACGACCGCGCGAGCTGCGTGTCGAATCGCCCCCATCGCCCCCACGCCCCCACGACGACGCGCGTCCGCAGCTCGCCGCGGTCGGTGATGACGGTGTCGCCGCGCAACTCCGTCGCCGTGACGCCGTCCAGCTTCCGCGCGCCGAGGGTGAGCGCGCGGCGGAAGAGCAGGTCGTCGAGCGTCAGCCTGGAGACGCCGCTGGCGGGATGGGGAAAGTCGAACTCGTAGGTGCGGCGGCGGCTGACCACGCGGCAGCGCTCGATGCGCGGCGCCGCGGCGAGGTCGATCTCCAGCGCCTCGACGACCGGCAGGGCATCGTAGGAGAGGAACTCGCCGCACAGCTTGTCGCGGGGGAAGAGGTCGCGGTCGAGGAGGGCCACGTCGATGCCGCGGCCGGCCAGGAGCGCGGCGAGCGTGGAGCCGGCCGGGCCGGCGCCGATCACGGCG
>DATEOX010000077.1:0-5525 GCA_035273585.1 Thermoanaerobaculia bacterium | reverse complement strand
CTCGCCCTGCAGCACAGGCAGTTGCCGCCGACCATCAATTTCGAGCGGCTCAATGAGCACATCGATCTCGACGACAGCCCGTTCTACGTCAATACGCGCCTGCAGGATTGGACGGTCGACGGCGCAACGAGACGGCAGGCGGCGATCAGCTCGTTCGGCTTCAGCGGCACCAATGCGCACATGGTCATCGGTGAATATCAGCCGGCTGCCATTGTGAAGCGGCCGAGCCACGCCGGCGGCGATCAGATCATCCCTCTCTCCGCCAGAACGGCGGCGCAACTGAGGGAGAAGGCATGCGATCTCCTCGACTTCCTGCGCAAAGAGGGGCGGTCGCTCGATCTGTTCGACGTCGCCTATACGCTCCAGGCCGGCCGCGAGCCGATGGACGAGCGTCTGGGCCTCCTCGTGAGCTCGGTCGAGCAGCTCATCGAGAAGCTTCAGGCGTATGTCGATGGCGAGCAGGTCGGGGGTCTGTATGAAGGGCAGGTCAGAAGGAACGACGAGACGCTGAGCATCATCAGCCAGGATGACGATACGAAGGATGCGCTTCTGGAGCGGTGGATCTCCAGGAGGAAGCTCTCCAAGGTCCTGGAGCTGTGGGTCAACGGTCTGGACCTCGATTGGAACCGGCTGCACGGCGAGGTCAAGCCGCGGCGCATCCCCCTCCCGCTTTACCCGTTCGCGAAAGAGCACTACTGGATCGAGGCGACGGACGCCGCCGCGACCGCGGTGCTGCACCCATTGCTGCACCGCAATACATCCGACTTCCACCGGCAGAGCTACCGCTCGACGTTGCGAGGGGATGAGTTCTTCCTGACCGACCATCAGGTCCGCACCGGCGGCAACGGCATCGAGAAGCTCCTGCCCGGAATGGCCTATCTGGAGATGGCACGCGCGGCGATCGAGCACGCCTCGGGATCGAACGTCATGGAGCTGCAGGATACGTTCTGGGCCCAGCCGATCATCGTGCGCGAGAGCACGGAAGTCACGATCGCATTGGCGGCCGACGACAGCGGGCGAATCGACTACGAGATCTGCAGCCGGGACGGCGACGAAGAGGTCGTCCATTTCCAGGGACGTGCAAGCGTGAGCCACCGGCCCGCGCCGGCGAAGCTCGATCTCGAGCGGCTGAAGACGGAGATGACGCACGGTCGCGTGGAGCCGGGCGCGTTGTACGCGGCTTGTGCGCACATGGGGCTGATGTATGGGCCGGCGTTCCACGGCGTGGCCGCGATCCATCGCGGGACGGACCAGGTACTGGCGGAGCTCCGCTTGCCGCCCTCATTGGAAAGCACCGTTGGTGACTACTTCCTGCATCCGTCGCTGATGGACAGCGCCGTGCAGGCGGCCGCCGCGCTCGTCGACGGCGACGTCGCGGACGAGCCGCGGCTGCCGTTTGCGCTCCAGTCGCTATCCGTCTTCGCTCCCTGCAGCGCGGAGATGGTCGCCTGGGTCCGGCTCGCGCCGGGCAGCCGGGCCTTGGACAGCACGGTCAAGCTGGACATCGACGTGTGCGATGTTCAGGGAAGCGTCTGTGTGCAACTGCACGGGCTCTCTCTGCGCGTGTCGAGCCCCGGACAAACGGCCGGCAGCCTGCCGGCCATCCCCATCGAGCAGCCGGAATCGGTCGCGAACCAGGAGCTCAGACAGATCTACGTCGACCTGTCCGAGGGGAGACTCTCCCGCAATGAAGCGCTGGAGAGGATCAAATCATTCAAACTGCAGCAGCCGGCGGAGGGAGCCGGTTCCTTGCTGGCGACGCCGGTATGGGAGGCCGCCGACGTCCAGCCATCCGGCGGCTTCGCCTACGCGGAACGGCATCTCATCATGTGCGAGGCGGCGGCCGGCGACAGAGATCTCGCGCAGCGCTACGGCGCGCATGCATTGGCGTGCTTCGAGCGCATCCGGACCATCCTGCAGGCAAAGCCACGGGCACAGGTGCTGGTCCAGATCGTCGTCCGCGATCATGAGGAGCAGGTGCTGCTGACCGGTCTGTCGGCATTGCTGGCGACGGCGGCACTGGAGAACCCTCAGCTCGTCGGCCAACTGATCGTCATTCCGGCCGGGATGAGCGCCGAGGAAATGGGCCGCCGGCTCGAGGAAGAAAAGCGCGGCGCGGCAAATGCGCTGGTCAGATATGGGCAAGGCGGACGGCAGGTCCGGCGCTGGCAGGAAGTGCCGGCCGATCCGGCAAAGCCGCCGGCCGCGTTCGAGGATCGCGGCGTGTATCTGATCACCGGCGGCCTGGGCGGGCTGGGCGTGCTCTTCGCCAAAGAGATTCTCCGGCAGACGAGCGACGCGCGGGTGGTGTTGACCGGCCGCGGTCCCGAAAAGCGTGCCCTCCTGGACGGACTGGGCGGCCGGGTGAGCTACAGAACGGTGGACGTCGCCGATCGCGATCAGGTCGAGCAGCTCATCGCGGCCATCGAGCAGGAGCACGGACGGCTCAACGGCATCCTTCACTGCGCCGGGATGCTCGCGGACAACTTCATCGTGAAAAAGGACGGCGCGGAATTCAGAAACGTGCTCGCGCCGAAGGTCAGCGGCACCTTCCACCTGGACGAGGCGACCAGGGATCTGAAGCTCGATTTCTTCGTGCTCTTTTCTTCGATCGCCGGCGCGATGGGCAACGTGGGGCAGGCCGACTACGCGGCGGCGAACGGCTTCATGGACCAGTTCGCGGCGTATCGCAATCGGCTGGTCGGCGCGGGAGAACGGCACGGCCGGACGCGATCGATCAACTGGCCGCTGTGGGAGGCGGGCGGGATGGGCGCCGACGCGGCGACGGCGGAACTGCTGCAACAGGCCACCGGCATGCAGCCGATGTCGACGGCCAGCGGCATCGACGCGTTCCATCGCGCACTGGCGTGGCCGTATGACCAGCTCCTGGTGGCGGAAGGGGACCTCGCGCGCATCCGCCGCGCCTTGCACGCCGGCCGGCCGGCACACACGGAACCATCAGTCCCCGCGATCGCCCCGGTCGATGGCCTCGTGGAAAGGACCGAAGAGTATCTGCGCAGGCAATGCGCGGAGCTGTTGAAGCTGCCGTTCCAGACCATCGATCCGCGGGCGCCGCTGGAGAAATACGGGATCGACTCGATCCTGGCCATGAAGCTGACCGGTCACTTGGAGAAGACGTTCGGATCCCTCTCCAAGACGCTCTTTTTCGAATACCAGACGATCCGGGAGCTGGCCGGATACTTTGCCCAGTCGCATGCCCCGCGGCTGGCGGCGCTGTTCGGTCAACCGGAAGCGCCGGCTCCCGTGCAAAGCAAACCGGCCGCGGCCCGGCGCTTCGCCGGCCGGACGCGCGAGATCCGCCGGGAGAGAGCGGACGAGCCGGTGGCCATCATCGGCTTGAGCGGCCGCTATCCGGAAGCGGTCGACGTCGAGGCCTACTGGAACAACCTGCGCGACGGCAAGGACTGCATCATCGAAGTCCCTAAAGAGCGCTGGGAGTGGCGTGAATACTTTAGTGAGGATCGCAGCGAGAGCGGGCGGCATTACAGCAAATGGGGCGGCTTCATCGCCGGCGTCGATGAGTTCGACGCCTTGTTCTTCAACATCTCGCCGAAGGAGGCGAAAGGCATCGATCCCCAGGAGCGCCTCTTCCTGCAGCACGCCTGGATGGCGGTGGAAGACGCGGGATATACGCGCGCCGGGCTGCAGGTCCCGTACGAGAGCGACCTGCCGGGGCAGGTCGGCGTCTATGCCGGCGTGATGTACACCGAATATCAACTGTTCGGAGCGGAAGCGCGCATCGGCGTGGCCGGCAGCGGGGCGAGCATCGCCAACCGCGTCTCGTATGCCCTGAACCTGCACGGCCCGAGCATGACGCTGGACACGATGTGCTCCTCGTCGCTGACCGCGATCCATGTCGCCTGTCAGGACCTGAAGCTGGGGCGGACCAGCCTGGCCATCGCCGGCGGCGTGAACGTCAGCATCCATCCCAACAAGTACCTGGTGCTGAGCGGCGGCCAGTTCATCTCCAGCGACGGCCGCTGCGAGAGCTTCGGCGAAGGGGGCGACGGCTACATCCCGGGCGAAGGGGTGGGCGTGGTCTTGTTGAAGCGCCTCTCAGACGCCGAGCGCGACGGCGACCACATCTACGGCGTGATTCGCGGCAGCGCCCTCAATCACGGCGGCAAGACGAACGGATATACGGTTCCGAACCCGCAGGCGCAGGCGACGGCGATCAGCAGGGCATTGGCCGAGTCTCATACCGACGCGCGGCACATCAGCTACATCGAGGCCCACGGCACAGGGACGAAGCTGGGCGATCCGATCGAGATCGCCGCGCTGGGCAAGGCCTTCCAGCGCGATACGCGGGAGACCGCGTTCTGCCTCATCGGCTCGGCCAAGTCGAACATTGGCCATTGTGAGTCGGCGGCCGGGATCGCCGGACTGACGAAGGTCCTGTTGCAGATCAAGCATCAGCAGATCGCGCCGTCGCTGCACTCGGCGCAATTGAATCCGCACATCGACTTCGAGAGCACGCCGTTCGTCGTCAATCAGTCCTTGCGGCCGTGGGAGCAGCCGGTGATCGATGGCCGGACGCTGCCGCGCATCGCCGGGATCTCGTCCTTCGGCGCGGGCGGCTCCAACGCGCATCTCATCGTCGAGGAGTACCAGGCGCCGGCGGCGGAGCCGGTCGCCGCCGGGAAGGTGCTCATCCTCCTCTCGGCGCGGACGGCGGAGCAACTGCGGCAGAAAGCAGTCGATCTCCTCCGCTTCGTCGCGAGCGGCACGCCGGAGCTGGCCGCGATGGCCTATACGCTCCAGGTGGGGCGGGAGGCGATGGAAGAGCGCCTCGCCGTCGTCATCGGAACGGCCGAGGAGCTGAGGGAGAAGCTGCGGGCGTGGGTGGCGGGCGAGCAGGGAATCGAAGATGTCCATCAGGGGCAGGTGAAGCGCGGCAACGAGTCGCTGTCGGCGTTCAGCACCGACGCCGATCTGCAGCAGACGGTCGACAAGTGGATCGCGAACGGGAAGCTCTCCAAGGTAGCGGACCTGTGGGTCAAGGGCCTGGAGGTGGATTGGAGCAAGTCTCATGGCGACGTTCAGCCTCGCCGCGTGAGCCTGCCGGCGTATCCGTTCGCGCGGGAGCGCCATTGGGTCGATGTCCCCGCAGCCGCGCCGGCGGTGGTCAAAAGCGCCGCGGTGCTGCATCCGTTGCTGCACAGCAACACGTCGGTGCTGGGCGAGCAGCGCTATCGCTCCACCTTCGACGGCGACGAGCCGTTCCTGACGGCAGAGAAGGTCTTCCCCGCCGACACGTATCTGGAAATGGCGCGGGCGGCGATCGAGCACGCGGTGCCGGAGCGGGCGGAATCGACGTTCGTGGAGCTGCACGACGTGTCGTTCGGGCAGCCGATCGTCATCGAGAAGGACACCCGGATCGAGATCGCCCTGACGCCGGGCGACGGCGACGAGATCGAATTCGACATCTACAGCGAGGACACGATCCTTTGCCAGGGGCGCGCACTCTTCAGCCGTGCGCCGGCGCCGGCCGAAGTCGTAAAGCC
>DATEOX010000076.1:0-3335 GCA_035273585.1 Thermoanaerobaculia bacterium | reverse complement strand
GCGCCGCGGATGGATCGCCGCGGAAGTCCATCGACATCTTGTCGACTTCGTCGAGCAGGAAGACCGGATTGATCGTGCCGGCCTTCTTCATGCGCTGAATGATCTGACCGGGGAACGCGCCGATGTACGTGCGGCGATGTCCGCGGATCTCAGCCTCATCGCGTACGCCGCCGAGTGAAAGGCGGACGAAGCGACGACCCGTGGCGCGAGCGATCGACTTCGCCAGCGATGTCTTACCGACGCCCGGAGGTCCGACGAAGCAGAGGATTGTTCCCTTCGGCTGCTTCACCAGCTGGCGAACCGCCAGGAACTCGAGGATGCGCTCTTTGATCTTTTCGAGGCCGTAATGATCCTCGTTGAGGATCGTCTCGGCGGCGTCGATGTCTTTGATTTCCTTCGAAGACTTCTTCCAGGGAACGGAGACGAGCCACTCGATGTAGTTGCGCGAGACTGTGGCTTCCGCGGAGACGCCGGGCATGGCCTCGAGGCGCTTGAGCTCCTGCATGGCCTTTTCCTTCGTCTCTTTGGGCATCCCCGCCTCTTCGATCTTCTGGCGGAGCTCCTCGATCTCATCCGAGCGGTCGTCCTTGCGGCCGAGCTCGTGATGGATGGCCTTGATCTTCTCGTTGAGGTAGTACTCCTTCTGCGCCCGCTCCATCTGCTTCTTCACCTTGGAGTTGATGCGCTTGTCGATGTTGATCTTCTCGATCTCGATCTCCAGGAAGTCCTGCAGCTTCTGCAGCCGCTCGTACGGCGACGGCGTCTCCAGGAGCTGCTGCTTCTCCGCGGTGGTGATGAGGAGGTGGGAGGCGAGGGTGTCGGCGAACTTGTCGGGCTCGTCGAGCTTCAGCGTCGACATTACGCCCTCGAAGGCGAGGTGGTGCGACATCTTCGCGTACTGCTCGAAGATCTCCACCAGCTTCTGCATGTACTGGGAGACCTCCGGCGTGAGCGGATACCGGGTGTCGATCTCCCGCACGTCGACGGTGACGTAGCCGCTGGCCTCGGCCGAGCCGACGATCTCGGCCCGCGTGAGGCCCTCGACCATCACCTTCACGTTCTGGTTCGGGAGCTTGAGGTTCTGCACCACGGTGGCCACGACGCCGATGTGGTAGATCTCGTCCATCGATGGATCGTCGATCTTCGGGTCGCGCTGGGTGGCCAGGAAAATGCGCTTTTCGGAGGTGGAGAGAGTCGCCTCGAGGGCGAGGATGGATGCCTTCCGGCCCACGACGAACGGGGCCATCATCGAGGGGAAGACGACCATGTCGCGCAGCGGGACGAGCGGGAGGGTCTGGACTTTGAGGTCGAGGTTCGACATAGGGTTTTGTTTTACCTGATCGATCGGCGAGGGCGCATCGCCCGATGGGACTGATTCAGTGTAGCGCCCCGAAAACGAAAAACGCCCGCGATTCGTTCCATCGCGGGCGTTCGAGGTTCCGAATGTGAGGGCGTAGCGTTACCCGGCCTTCCGGTAGAGCGTGATCGGCTGGGCCCGGTTCTCGACCACCTCGCGGGTGATCACGCACTCGCTGATCGCGTCCTGCGACGGGATCGTGTACATGATCTCCAGCATCAACTCCTCGATGATGATCTTCAGCCCGCGCGCGCCGACGTTGCGCTTGAGCGCTTCCTCGGCGATCGCTTCCAGGGCGTCGTCCGTGAACTTCAGCGTCACGTTCTCGAAGCCCATGATCGTCTGGTACTGGCGCACCAGCGAGTTCTTCGGCTCGCGCAGGATCTCGATCAGCGCGCCGCGGTCGAGCTCGCTCAGCGTCGCCACCACCGGCAGGCGCCCGACGAACTCCGGGATGAGGCCGAACTTGATGAGGTCCTCCGGATGGACCTGCGAGAGCAGCTCCCCCGTCTTCTTCTCTTTCTTGGAGGCGATCTTCGCCCCGAAGCCCATCGAGGTCTGCGAGAGGCGCCGCTCGATCACGCCGTCGAGGCCGACGAACGCGCCGCCGCAGATGAAGAGGATGTTCGTGGTGTCGATCTGGATGAACTCCTGGTGCGGATGCTTCCGCCCGCCCTGCGGCGGTACGTTGGCCACCGTCCCCTCGAGGATCTTCAGCAGCGCCTGCTGCACCCCCTCGCCGGAGACGTCGCGGGTGATGGAGGGGTTGTCGCCCTTGCGGCAGATCTTGTCCACCTCGTCGATGTAGACGATGCCGCGCTGGGTCTTCTCTTTGTCGTTCCCCGCCGCCTGGTAGAGCTTGAGGATGATGTTCTCCACGTCCTCGCCGACGTAGCCCGCCTCGGTGAGGGTGGTGGCGTCGACGATGGTGAACGGAACGCTGAGCATCCGGGCCAGCGTCTGGGCCAGCAGGGTCTTGCCCGTGCCGGTGGGACCGATGAGGAGGATGTTCGACTTCTGCAGCTCTACGTCCTGTCGCGAGTTCCGCTGGTGGTAGTCGATCCGCTTGTAGTGGTTGTACACCGCCACCGCGAGCTTCTTCTTCGCCCGCTCCTGGCCGATCACGTAGAGGTCGAGGAACTCTTTGATCTCTTTCGGCTTCGGCAACTGCCCCGAGCCTTCCAGGGTCCCGGGCTCGTCCTTGCGATCCTCGGCGATGATGTCGAGGCAGATGTCGACGCATTCATCGCAGATGTAGACCGTGGGACCGGCGATCAACTTCTTGACGTCGCGCTGACTCTTGTTGCAGAAGCTACAACGCAGAACGTCGCCGCTGTTCCCCTTCTTCGACATGACTGATTGGGTCCCTTCCTTGGGTCGGTAGAATTCTCGCTCAAAGCAACCCGCGCAGCAAGTTGCCACATTCCGCGGGCTGTAGAGCGACTGTGCTAGTCGCGCTTCGTGATGACCTGATCAACCAAACCGTATTCCACCGCGTCCGACGCCTGCAGGATGTAGTCGCGGTCGGTGTCCTTGTCCACTTTCTCGATCGGCTGACCGGTGTGATCGGCCAGGATCTGGGTCATGCGCGCCTTCATGCGCATGATGTCCCGCGCGTGGATGTCGATCTCCGACGCCTGCCCGCCGAGCCCATGCATGAGCGGCTGGTGGATGAGCACGCGCGAGTTCGGCAGCGCGTAACGCTTCCCCTTCGTCCCCGCCGCGAGGAGCACGGCGGCCATCGACGCGGCCTGGCCGAGGCAGATGGTGGCGATGTTCGGCTTGACGTACTGCATCGTGTCGTAAATCGCGAGCCCGGCGGTGATGGAGCCGCCCGGCGAGTTGATGTAGATGGAGATGTCCTTCTCCGGGTTCTCGGCCTCGAGGAAGAGCATCTGGGCGATGATCAGGTTCGAGACGGTGTCATCGATCGGCTGACCGGTGTGATCGGCCAGGATCTGGGTCATGCGCGCCTTCA
>DATEOX010000075.1:0-6144 GCA_035273585.1 Thermoanaerobaculia bacterium | reverse complement strand
GCCACCTCTCCGACATCGCCGCGCTCCTCGACCACGTGGACGGCGTCACGGAGCTCGTCTGCCACCCCGGCCTGGGCGACGCGGAGCTGGCCGAGGCGTACGAGTGGGGCTACGCGTGGGACGCCGAGACGCGCGCGCTCTGCGAGCCGTCGCTGCGCGCGGCGCTGGCGGAGAGGGGGATCAGGGTCGTCCCGCCGAGCGCCGCCGCGCCGGCGCCTTGAGGATGGCGTCGAGGAAGGCGTCGACGTCGCCGTTGAGCGTGACCCGCACGCCGGCGGCCAGGAGCGCGCCGTAAAGCGGCGTTTCACCGTCGGCGATGATCAGGAACGGCGGATCGTCGGCGGTGACGTAATCCGCCGCCTCCCCGGACGACGCGCCGAAGGTGACGACCGCCTGCACGGTGCTGGAGAAGCTCGGATAGCCGTGGGACGGCTCGTCCAGCGCATCGACGCCGCCGGTGGTGCCGAGGAGCGGCAGGACGATGAGCAGCGCGAGCGGCCGATGCACATCGAAGATACGGGAGGGGCGGGGCGGATGTCGCTAGTACGCCCCCTTCCGCAGGTTGATCCCGTACTCCAGCCAGGCCTTCAGGGCGCTGACCATCTGTGACCAGCCCATGCAGTTGCCGTACGACGCGTCGAGTCCCTTCTGCGTCTCCGGCCAGCCGGACTCGCTGATGCTGACCAGCGTCTCGGCCTCGCCGCGCGGCTCGAACGTCAGCTCCACGCGGCAGACCGGAGTGTCTCCCTCGCCGCCCCACTCGAACGCGATCAGGCGGTTCCGCTCCACCTTCTTCACCCGCACCGGGATGTCGCCCGGGTGGTCGGCGAAGCGCCAGATCACCGTCGTCCCCTCGTCGAGCGGGCCGCTCGCGCCGCCGGTGGTGAAGTACTGCGAGAGCGTGGCCGAGTCGTGCACGCCGGAGAACACCTCGGCCAGCGGCTTCTGGATCTTCGTGCGCACCGTGAACTTCAGCTCCATGACCTCTTCTCCTGTCCCGCTCCCCCTCAACGCGAGCGCGGTGGCCGCGCGTCCTTCGCCGGCTCGCGCTCGAACCTTCGGGTCTTTCGCGCGGTGCTCACCGGCGCGTCGAGGTACATGTGGAAGACGCACCGGCCGTCGCCGTCCTGAAACCGCTCCTCGCGAACGACTTCACCGTTCGTCAGCCGGCGAAGCGCGCTGACCGTCGTGCTGCAGAAGAGCGGCCGCTCGGTCGCGAACTGCAGGTACGGGCAGTTCCGCTCGATGAGGCGGTAACCGCGCTCGCTCTTCTCGACGTCCGTGTACGGATCGTTTGGCCGATAGATCGATCGGAGCGCGCCGACGTCCCGGGCGATCGAATCCGGCGAGATCGCCTCACGCAGCGCGTCGACCGTGCGATCGGTGATCGTTTCCAACGTCCGCTCCGCGTTCGGCAGCTCGTCGAAGAGCGCGACCGCGAGCTGCGCATAGCTCTTGGGGAAGAGATCGTCGGCCAGAGGGGCCAGGCAGTATTCCGCCGGTGGACGACCTGGTACACGGCCGTCGTCGTCGTCGGGTCCGCAGTCGGCGACGACCCACCCTTGCCGCTGCAGGAAGCTCAACTGTTGCCGGACGGCTTCCGTCGAGATGGCAAGGATTTCGGCGAGCCGGGGGATCGTGGCCCGGCCTGCCTGCTTCAAGGCCAGCAGCAGCGCCCGCCGCGCATCGGGAAGGAGATCGACCGGCGACAGTTCTCGAGTGGCCATGACCGGTTACGAGACTGTTTCCAAAGTCCGGGCTTTGAGAACGGCGCGCGCTTTGCACGCCGCACAGGGCGGAGGAGAGCTGCGATGGAAGCGCGTGCAAAGCTGTTTGGACATCCCATTCACCAGATGCTGATCGTGTTCCCACTCGGAGTGCTGGGCATGGCGTTGTTCTTCGATCTGATCGCGATCGCCACCAGCCGGCCAGCTCTTCTGCAAGCATCGTTCTACATGATCGCGGCAGGGATCGTGACCGGTCTTCTGGCCGCCGTTTTCGGGCTGATCGATTTCCTGGCCATCCCCGGCGGCACCCGGGCCAGGCGCATCGGGTTGCTGCACGGCGTGGGCAACGTGGTCGTGGTCGGACTCTTCGCCGCCAGTTGGTGGCTGCGCCGGCCGGCGCCGGACGCGCCCGGCAATGCCCCGATCGTGCTCGCCGCCCTCGCGGTGGCCATCGCGCTGGTCACCGGATGGCTCGGCGGCGAACTGGTGGACCGGCTCGGCGTGGGGGTGGACGACGGCGCTCACCTCGATGCGCCCAGCTCTTTGTCCGGTCCGGTACGTGAACGTCAAACGACCCGCTGAAACGTCTTTCTTCAGGAGCGGAAATGCGTATCCACAAATCCTTTTTCCTGGCGGCTTCGACCCTCTTCGCGGTGCTCCTCGTATTCGCCTGCGTACACATGCCCTCCTACGCGCCGCAGAATCCGGCGGTCAAGAACGAGATGCACAGCGGCCGGTATCGCGACGCCGTGAGCGACTACCACGAGAAGCTCTTCGACGAAGGCCGTCAGATCTTCCGGCACGACACGTTCGGGAGCGAGGACTTCTGGAGCGGCAAGCTGCGCCTGCACGAGGCGATCGCCGGCGAGCGCTTCGGCGGCGTCGGCCACGGCCTGGAGCCGAAGGACGCGCTGAAGCTCGGCCTGAAAGTCGATACCGGAGTCCTGCCGAAAATCCTGGCCGAAGCGGTCAAGGGCGGCAAGGTCGATCTCGGCGACGTCAAGACGACCATGGAGCTGCTGAAGGCCGATGCGGTGGTCGGCGTCGACGCGAAGTTCCAAGGCGACAAGCTCGTCTCGGTCGGGATCACCTGCGCCCTCTGCCACTCCACGGTCGACGACTCGATCATGAAGGGGGCAGGCAATCGTCTCGACGGCTGGCCGAACCGCGATCTCGACGTCGGCGCCATCGTGGCCCTCGCTCCGGACCTCACTCCCTATCAGCAGTTGCTCGGCGTCGACCGTGCCACGGTCGAAAAGGTCCTGCGCAGTTGGGGACCGGGCAAGTACGACGCCGAGCTGAATCAGGACGGCAAGGCGTTCCGGCCGGACGGCAAGTCGGCCGCCACCGTGCTGCCCGCGGCATTCGGATTCGCGGGCGTGCATCTGCACACGTACACCGGCTGGGGATCGGTGACCTACTGGAATGCCTACGTCGCGAACACGCAGATGCAGGGCAACGGAACGTTCTTCGATCCTCGCATCAGGACCTCCGGCAAGTTTCCCGTCGGCGTGAAAGCGGGCTTCGACAATCTGCGCCGGACGCCGGATCGGGTCACCCCGAAACTGCCGGCGCTTCACTACTACCAGCTATCCCTCCCGCCGGCCAGTCCGAAGAAGGACTCGTACGACAACGCCGCCGCGCAGCGTGGCGAAGCGATCTTCAACGGCAAAGGGACCTGCGCGCGTTGCCACGTGCCGCCGATCTACACCGAGCCCGGATGGTCGATGCACACGCCGGAGGAGATCGGAATCGACGACTTCCAGGCCAAGCGCTCTCCGGATGGGATGTATCGCACGACACCACTGCGCGGTCTGTTCGTCCGGGCCAAGGGCGGCTTCTACCACGACGGGCGATTCGCCGATTACCGCGCGGTCGTCGATCACTACGACCAGCACTTCCGGCTCGCGCTGACCGAGCAGGAGAAAACCGACCTGATCGAATTCCTCAAATCACTCTAGGCTCAAAAGGAGGATCACCATGCGTCAACATTTCCGACTCGTGCTCTCTCTCGCCGTCGTGCTCACGCTGCTCCCGAACGTGAGCCAGGCCGCCACCACCAGGGCGCAGTTCCAGGACTCCATGCGGCGGTTGTGGAGCGATCACGTCGTCTACACGCGGCTGTTCATCGTCGACGCCGCCGCAGGATCGGCCGACAAGGACGCCACCACGCAACGCCTGCTGCAGAATCAAACCGACATCGGCAACGCGGTCGCCGGCTTCTACGGTCGCGCCGCCGGCGACAAGCTCACGGCCCTCCTCAAGGATCACATCCTCATCGCCGCCAGCATCGTCACCGCGGCGAAGGCTGGCGACAACGCCAAGGTCACGAGCGAGAACAAGCGGTGGCACGACAACGCGACCGACCTGGCCAGGTTCCTTCACGGCGCCAATCCGAAGAACTGGCCCGAGGCGACGCTGCGGTCGGCGCTGTTCACCCATCTCGATCAGACGCTGAACGAGGCTTCGCATCAGCTCAAAGGCGACTATGCCGCCAGCATCAAGGACTACGACGCCGCGATGGATCACATGCTGATGGTGGCCGACATTCTGACCAACGGCATCACGGCGCAGTTCCCGTCCAAGTTTTCGGCGAAGTAGCGCCGGTCGCAGCCCATATAATCCGCCGCCTCATGACGAAACGCATCGCCGTCGTCCCGGGTGACGGAATCGGCCCGGAGGTCATCGCCGCGGGGATGAGAGTCCTGGAGAAAGTCGGCGGCGACCTCCGGTTCACCCACTTCGGCTGGAACGCCGACGAGTACCTCCGTACCGGGATCTCCATGCCGCCCGGCGCCATGGACGACATCCGCGTCAACTACGACGCGGTCTACCTCGGCGCGTTCGGCGACCCGCGCGTGCCGGACATGAAGCACGCGGCCGACATCCTCCTCGGCATGCGCTTCCAGCTCGACCTCTACGTCAACTACCGCCCGGTCAAGCTCCTCAACGAGCGCCTCTCGCCGCTGAAGGCCAAGGGGCTGAAGGAGATCGACTTCGTCATCTTCCGGGAGAACACCGAAGGGGCCTACGTCGGGATGGGCGGCAACTTCAAGAAGGGGACGATGGACGAGATCGCCGTGCAGGAGGACGTCTCCTCCCGCCGCGGCGTGGAGCGGATCATCCGCTACGCCTTCGATTTCGCCCGCCGTACCGGCCGCAAGTCGGTCTGCATGGCCGACAAGAACAACGTCATGCGCTTCGGCGGCGACCTCTGGCTGCGCACCTTCGAGGAAGTGGCCGCGGACTACCAGGACATCGAGCACTTCCACATGTTCGTTGATGCCCTGACCATGCAGATGGTCCGCGCGCCGGAGATGTTCGAGGTGATCGTAACGAACAACATGTTCGGAGACATCGTCACCGACCTCGGGGCCGCGCTGCAGGGGGGCCTGGGCATGGCCGCGTCCGGCAACATCCATCCCGGCCGCGTCTCCCTCTTCGAGCCGATCCACGGCAGCGCGCCGAAGTACGCCGGCAAGGACGTGGCGAATCCCATCGGGGCGATCCTCACCGCGGCCATGATGCTCGAGTACCTCGGGCTCGCCGACGATGCGGCGCGCATCGAGAGCGCGGTGGTCGGCGCCATCGAGGCAGGGGAGACGACAAGCGACCTCGGCGGGAAGCTGGGGACGAAGGCGGCCGGCCAAGCCATCCTCGAGCGGCTCTGACCCCCGACGCTCCGCCGGCCAGCGCCGTATTACGCTCATGCGCTCCCTGGCTCTCCTCGTTCTCCTCTCCCTCCTCGCCGTCCCCGCCTTCGCCGCCGATGCAGATCTGGAGATGACCATTTATCCGACCAGCGGCGCGCGGGTGCAGATCGGCAGGCCGATCACCTACTACGTGGTCGTGACGAACAAAGGTCCCGGCGACGCTCACAACATCAAGTTCAAGGTCACGCCGCCGCCGCAGTCGCGCAACACGCGCGTCTCGCCCGCCGACAGCGTCGTCCAGTGTCCGAACTTCGAGTGCAGCTACGCGTTGCTGCGGCCGGGCGAGACGAAGTCGTTCGGCATCGACGAGCACTTCGATGCGGTGAAGATGACGGTCTCGACGACGATGACCGTGACGGCGACGGAGAACGACCCAAACCCGGCCGACAACACCGCGACGGTGACGACGGAGATCGTCGAAGCGCCCGACCTGTACACCTTCCTCGAGCTGCCCATCGCCACGGAGGCGGAAGGGGCGACCTCGCTGACGGCACACATTTACAACGACGGCATCGTGCCGGCGCACGACGTGGTTCTGGACATCGATTTCCCGGCCGGGACGAAGGTCGTCGGCACCCGGCCGCCGGCCGGCTGGGAGTGTGCGGCGTCGGGTGCGCGCCTGACCTGCCGCACGGCGGAGCTGCCGGTGCGCACGTCGCAGCCGACGCTCAAGATCGGCATCGACGTCATCGCCCCGCCGCGCT
>DATEOX010000074.1:0-2954 GCA_035273585.1 Thermoanaerobaculia bacterium | reverse complement strand
ACCTCGTCGCCGTCCTCCAGGAAGGCGCGCGTCTCGCCCGACGGCAGCTCCAGCGGCTCCGTGCCGCGCCACGTCCGCTCCAGGAGGCAGCCGCGCGATTCCTTCTCCGCGCCGGAGACCGTGCCGCTGGCGAGCAGGTCGCCCGGCCGGAGGTTGCAGCCGTTCGACGCGTGATGGGCCACAAGCTGGGCCATCGTCCAGTACATGTCGCGGAAGCTGCCGCGGCTGATGCGCACCGGCTGGCTCATCTTCTCCGTCTTCAGCCAGACCTCGAGCGTGATGTCGTACGCCTCGCCGCCGGCCAGATACGGCAGCGGCTCGGGATCGCCTTCCGCCCGCGCCGGCGGCGTCAAGCGGAACGGCTCGAGCGCCTCGGCGGTGACGACCCAGGGCGAGACGGATGTGGCGAAGCTCTTGGCCAGGAAGGGCCCGAGCGGCTGGTACTCCCAGGTCTGGATGTCGCGCGCCGACCAGTCGTTGACCAGGCAGAGGCCGAAGACGTGCTCGACCGCCTCGCCGACCGGAATCGGCGCTCCATGGGCGTTGCCGCGGCCGATGAAGGCGCCGACCTCCAGCTCGTAGTCGAGGCGCCGCGACGGCGCGTACTCGGGCGGCTTTGCGGCGTCGTCGCGGAGCTGCCCCCACGGGCGGCGGACGGGCGTGCCGCTGACGACCACCGACGAGGCGCGGCCGTGGTAGCCGATCGGGACATGTTTGTAGTTCGGCAGCAGCGGATTGTCCGGACGGAACATCGAGCCGACGTTCGTCGCGTGCTGGAGCGAGGCGTAGAAATCGCTGTAGTCGCCGATGGTCGCCGGCAGGAGCATCTCCGTCGTCTGCCTGGGCAGGAGATGCTTCGCCGTCCGGTGCCGATCGGGCGATCCCTCGGAGAGCAGCTCGATCAGCCGCGCCCGCAGCGCACGCGATGTCTCCCGCCCGCGGGCCATCAGGTCGTTCAGCGAGTCGCGCGCGCAGGCGTCCTCGTGAACCAGGCCGTCCTCGAATGCGGCGGCGAGGTCGAGGATGCGGTCGCCGATGGCGACGCCGATGCGCGCCCGCCGCCCGGCGCGGAAGACGCCCAGCGGCAGGTTCTCCAGCGGGAACTCAGGGCTGATGTTCGCCGAATCGATCCAGCTTTTCAGAGCCACCCCAACTCCTTCAGATCGGCCACCGGCTCCTCGAAAGAGCACGAGCCGAACGAGATCGCGAAGCGCTGCCGCACGTCGCGCAGCGTCTCCGTGGCCACGCGGTTGCCGCGCCACGACGCGGCATCGTCGTCGAAGGCGAACGCGCGCGGATCGTCCTCCATCAGGATCTCCTCCGCGCGTACGGGCAGCGCCGCGGCCATGAAGACGTTCACGAAGCCATGCATCGTACCGCGCGGCGCGTCCGCCTCGTACGTGAGCGGCCTCACGCAGCGGATCGGATGATGCAGGCCGGCCGTCGCCTTGAACGCCACGCCCCGTTCCGCGCAGGCGCGGATGAAGTGAGCGATCGCCTCGGCGGCGGGGAAGGCGTCGGCGGTGACGCCGCCCGTGCGGATCTTCGCTCGCAGCCCGTGCTGCGCGATGATGTCGAGCAGCGAGAGGTCCGCGGTCTCGATGTAGACCGTCTTACCGCCAGTGCGGGAGGCGATGGCCTCCACCTCATCCGCGCTCATGGCCTTGACTTCGATGGTGTCGGCGTCGGCGTGGATGCCGAGGACGGAGAGGAATTCGACGCCTCTCACCCGATCGTCGGCCCCAAGATCCTTCTCCCCGCGCGGCGGGGAGAAGGTGCCCGAAGGGCGGATGAGGGGCAGCACTTCCTCCAACCGCTGCGCCGTGACCACGAAGCGGCCGAGCATCCAGGCGTGCTCGCCCTGGCGGTACGCGTCGTAGTTGCGCAGCGCCTGCTCCATCGACAGCGCGGCCGGCGGGAAGAGGCCGGCGTAGTCGATCAGTCCGGCGAAAAGCGCTTCTGCAGATCTTGCCAGCATGTCCAGTAATCGCGCTGCCGCTGCGGCGCATCGAGGGCGAATTGCGTGGGGCGCAACACGAAGCGCGACTCGAACATGAAGGCCAGCGTGTCGCCGAGGAACTGCGGTTGGAGGTCGGCCGAGGAGGCGCGGTCGAACGTGGCCGCGTCGGGACCGTGCGCCGACATGCAGTTGTGCAGGCTCGCACCGCCAGGGACGAAGCCCTCGGCCTTCGCATCGTACGTGCCGAAGATCAGCCCCATGTACTCGTTCATGAAGTTGCGATGAAAGTAGGGCGGGCGAAAGGTGTGCTCGGCCACCAGCCAGCGCGGGGGGAAGATCACAAAGTCGATGTTCGCCGTCCCGACGATCTCCGACGGCGAGGTGAGGACGGTGAAGATCGACGGGTCGGGATGGTCGAACGAGACGCTGTTGATCACGTTGAAGCGGCGGAGGTCGTACTTGTACGGCGCGTAGTTGCCGTGCCAGCCGACGACGTCCAGCGGCGAGTGATCGATGGCCGCGCGCCAGAGGCGGCCCTGGAACTTCGCCATCAGCTCGAAGGCCCCGTCGCGCTCCTCGTATGCGGCGACCGGCGTGAGAAAGTCGCGCGGGTTGGCGAGGCAATTCGCACCGATCGGCCCGCGATCGGGCAGCGTGAAGCCGCCGCCGTAGTTCTCGCAGACGTAGGCGCGCGCCGAACCATCGGCCGGCTCGACACGAAAAATGATGCCGCGCGGAATGATGCACACTTCGCCCGGCTCGATCTCGATCACACCGAATTCGGTGCGAAAGCGTAGCGCGCCCTGCTGCGCGACGATGAGCAATTCGCCATCCGCGTTGCAGAAATGCTCGCGCACCATCGGTGCGGTGACGAGCGCGACATGCGCCGCCATGCCGGCCATGGTCTCGCAATCGCCGGCGGTCGTCATGGTGCGCAGGCCGGCGATGAAGGTGAGTTTCTCGCCTGGGAGGGGCGTCGGCCCCCAGCGCAACT
>DATEOX010000073.1:0-10917 GCA_035273585.1 Thermoanaerobaculia bacterium | reverse complement strand
TGATGCAACAGCCGGACGTGCACGTCATGGAGATGTCACTGTGATGTGAGGGCAACAGCGGTACTTCGAAGTGAACTGGCACAGCTACCCCCGCGCGACGGAAAGCGTCGCGCTCCTGGCCAGTGAGGCCCCTCGCAGCTTACTGGCAGAGTCGTTAGGCCGACCAACATCTGTCCGGGAACTCATACACCGTCGATACGCCCCAAACGGTGAGTCTGTTTACGAAAACGAGATTGCACGAGCAGTGTAAACTGCAGCTAGTGGACCATCACCGAACGCAACTTGCAGTTTAACATCGGCGGTCGAAGCCATCGTCTTAAGGAAGCAAACGTGCAACGAGTCAAGTTGCTCATCGGAGCTCTTTCCTGCTGCAAGTATGCGGCAAGGCGCGCCGCATGCTTGGCAACGTGGGCGAATGTGTATGAGCGGGACGATGTCGATCTCGTCTTCATTCTCGGCGATCGTCGCTATCCTTCGCCGCACCGCGAGGCCCACCTGCTTCATTGTCCCTGTCCCGATGACCGCGACAGCCTGTCGCTGAAAACACGCCTGTTCTGCCAGTGGGCCGTCGAGAATTATGAATTTGATTTTCTCTTTAAGTGCGACGACGACACCTACGTGCACGTCGACCGACTGCTGCAATGTGACACCAAGGCCGACTATGTTGGTAGCCCAATTCCCGGTCGTCTGCATTACGTACATCCGAGCGGAGGCGCGGGCTACCGCTTGAGCCGCAAGGCAGCCCAGCACGTTGCGGTGTCCTCCGTCCCTCCTGTTCCTTACGAAGACTGGCTTGTGTGGCGCATCTTGACGAATGCAGGCGTGTACCTTCAATCGGATTCCCGATTTGTCTATGACAATGACGTACGGCCAACCGCGGAGAATGATCAGATCACGTGTCACTGGTGCAGTCCTGACGTGATGTTGGAGGTCCACCGCGCCCTCTACCGCGGGGAGGCTGAGTGACAGGGCTGCAGCTGCCGACTTGCGATGGGCATTACTACAGTTCGACGGAACCACCGCGCCGGCAATGCCTCTGTGGAAAGGCATGGCTGCTCTCGAATTGATGAGCGCAGCGCAACAGGGTCTTCCGCCAATGGGGGCGAGTGATCTCATGGTGATCGGAGACGCAACGACGGACACCCATGACGTCTTGCTCGTCGGATCGCGAACATTGGATTCTATTCCTAAGGATCTTCCGAAGGATCCGATCCAATGTTTTCGAACGCTGGCTCTTCGCTATGACGCAGTCGTAGAATGCGTCGACTCCGGATTCTGGAGGTTTAGCATAGCCGACGCTGTCTTGGCGAAGGCGGTGCGTCGTTCTCTGATGCAACAGCCGGACGTGCACGTCATGGAGATGTCACTGTGATGTTCGCGGCCCGACTGATCCGTTGGCGCGTTCGGGTCATGGACACGACACCACTGCCCGTGCCGTCCGACTTTCGCGTGCTTTTGCACGCGCGCATTCGTTGACACAGGCGAATATCCGACCCTATGCTCCGGGCATATGACGATTCGGCGGATGGACAACGTTCTCATCGTTGTCGACGACCTCGAGGGTGCCAAAGCGTTCTTCGCCGAGCTCGGGATGGAGCTGGAAGGCGAGACGACGCTCGAGGGGCCTTGGGTGGACCGCGTCGTCGGGCTCAACGACGTCCGTGCCGACATTGCCATGATGCGGACACCGGACGGCCACGGCCGCGTTGAGCTGACGAAGTTCCACACGCCGCCGGCGGTCAGAGCCGAGCCGGAAAGCGCGCCGGCGAACACGCTGGGCATACGCCGCATCATGTTCGCTGTCGACGACATCGACGACGTCGTTACCCGCCTGCGCAGCCACGGTGCCGAGCTCGTCGGCGAGATCGCGCAGTACGAGGAAATCTACCGGCTCTGCTTTCTGCGTGGCCCTGAGGGCATCATCATCGGACTGGCCGAGCAGCTCAACTGAACCTTTCATCGGTGCGGCGGCCGGGGGTGGCCTCGGACGGTACTGGCGATCGCCCGCTCGCTGGCTGTGAGGCTGACCGCTAACCGCGAGATCGCCCGGTTCGAGCGGGACGCCGACGAGATCCGCCGCGAGCTCCGCATCCCCGGCATGTCCGCCGTCATCGTGCAGAACCAGAAGATCCTCTGGACGCGCGGCTTCGGGTATGCCGACCTCGAGAATCGCGTGCCTGCCACGCCGGACACGCTGTACCACGTCGCCTCGGTGACGAAGACGTTCGGCTTGACGCTGGTGCTGCAGCTCCTGGAGAAGGGGCAGCTCACGCTCGATGAGCCGATCGCGCGAAGTACACGCCGTCAAAGTACGCAGCGAAGATCACCGACGAGCGCGTGCAGATTCGCCACATCCTCAGCCACACCCCCGAAGGCCCACCGGGCGATCGATTCGCGTACGACGGCAATCTCCATGACGCGCTCACGCCGGTCATCGAAAAGAAATATGGCGCGCCGTTCCGCCAGGTGATCACGCAACGGATTCTCGACCCGCTGGGCATGACGGAGAGCGTTCCGGGCCACGACGTGATCGACGATCCGGAGCTTGCGCGCCGCTTCGCGCCGATCCTGGCGCGATTCGCCAAGCCGTACACCCTCTACGGAACCGGCGAGAACGTCCGCGACGCCTACCCGTCCAAAGACATCGGCGCCGCGGCAGGTCTGCTCTCGACCGTGCGCGATCTCGCGAAGTTCGACGCGGCCATCGATCGCCACGTTTGCTCCAGCCGAAGACGCAGGAGCTTGCATGGACGCCGTTCGTATCGAATGCAGGCGAGCCGCTCCCGTATGGACTGGGCTGGTTCACCGACGAGTACCGCGGCGAGCGACTGATCTACCATTCCAGAACTGGGGCTCCGGCTTCTCCGCGTGGTATCTGAAAGTCCCGGCGAAGAATCTGTCGCTGACATCGGCGAAGGCGAGCCGATTCGCGCGAAGAAGATCCGCTGACGGGCGCGTTGGTCACGCGGATGGGCGCCCGGAGACGACGCGCAGCACCAGCGGCATCGGCTTGTCCGGCGGGGCGGTCGGGATGTCGCGGCTGAAGCGCAGCGTCGTCCCGTCGAACGTCCACCCGCCGTCGCTGCAGCGCGAGGCTGCCTCGATCGGCTTCCCCTGGCGAGCACGCAGCGCGTTGGCGGTCGCCTCCCGCTCGGCGTGGAAGCGGAAGGCGCGGCGCCAGACGAAGGAAAGGTCCGTCCCGAGGTCATTCATCGGCGCGCTCACGTCGCACCGGGTCTCCTTGAACAGCGCCTCGGCGATCCCGCGGTCCCGCTCGACCGAATCGGCGAGCCACTTCGTCGGAAACATCCGCGCGCCGTCCTGCCAGTACGACGCCGCCTGATACTGAAACGCCTCGAGCAGCCGCCGTACTTCGTCGCGCTGCTGCAATTCGCCGAGCCAGGCCGGCGCGGGCAGCGGCATCTTCCAGGCCACGCCGTTGATCATGCGCACCATCGAGAACGACGCCGTCTGGGTCATCATCTGCGGCTGCCCTTCCAGGGAACGGGAGAGGTTCCAGACCGCGTGCAGGTCCTCCCACGCCGCCGGATCGTGCGCCCGCGCTTTCGTCAGTGCGCTCGCGACGAGCGACCTGGCCACCGTCATCTGCACCACGCGCCTGGCCGACGTCTCCTTGTCGCCTATGTCGCCGATGCCAGCGGGGCGAGCCCACACGACCGGCTCGCGCAGCAGAAGCTCGCGCATCGCGGAGACGTCGGGGAGCGCCGGCGCCTCGCCGGTGGTCAGCTCGCCCCGTGCGATCTCCCGTCCCACGTAATTCTCGACCGCTTCGTTCTTCGGCAGCGCATTGGCGAGTGCCGTCAGCTTCACGGACGCGGCGTTCGCCCGCTGCGGGGGGAAGCGCGCGGCGACGGACTCGAGCGTCCCCATTCCGCCCGGCCACGGCCGCGCGGCCGCGGTGGCAACGGCACCCGGGAGCCGGAACCACGAGACGACCCAGACGACGAGGGCGATTCCCGCAACCGCGACCAGCGCTTTCTTCATCGTTTTCCTCAGATCGGAATCGGCGCTACCGCTTGACAGTATAAAGTACATTGCGATGCCGCAAACGATCCAGCGGCGCGCCGCCTGCGCGATAATCCCCGAATGCAGCAATACCTCACCCTCGTCCGGCACATCCTCGACCACGGCGTCGAAAAGGCCGACCGCACCGGGACCGGCACGCGCAGCGTCTTCGGCTACCAGATGCGCTTCGACCTCGGCGGCGGGTTCCCGCTCCTGACCACGAAGAAGCTGCACCTGCGCTCCATCATCTACGAGCTGCTGTGGTTCCTGCGGGGGGAGACGAACGTCCGGTTCCTGCGGGAGAACAAAGTCACGATCTGGGACGAGTGGGCCGATGCGGATGGCGAGCTGGGGCCGGTCTACGGCCATCAGTGGCGGTCGTGGCCGGCGGCGGACGGGCGGCACATCGACCAGATCTCGCGCGTCATCGACGACATCGAACGCAACCCCGACTCGCGGCGGCACATCGTCAGCGCCTGGAACGTGGCGGACATCGACCGGATGGCGCTCGCCCCCTGCCACGCGCTCTTCCAGTTCTACGTCGCGGCCGGGCGGCTCTCCTGCCTGATGTACCAGCGCAGCGCCGACGTCTTCCTCGGCGTGCCCTTCAACATCGCCTCGTACGCGCTCCTGACCATGATGGTGGCCCAGGTGACCGGCCTCCAGCCGGGCGACTTCGTGCACACCCTCGGCGACGCGCATTTGTACTCGAACCACCTCGAGCAGGCCCGCGAGCAGCTCACGCGCGCTCCGCGGCCGCTGCCGACGATGAAGCTGAATCCGGAGGTGCGGTCCATCTTCGACTTCGAGTTCTCCGACTTCACCCTCGAGAACTACGACCCGCATCCCTCCATCAAGGCGCCGATCGCCGTATGAGGATCTCCATCATCGCCGCGCTCGCGGCGAACGGCGTCATCGGCCGCGGCAACCGGCTGCCGTGGCGGCTCTCCGCGGACCTGAAGCGCTTCAAGGCGCTGACCATGGGGCATCACCTCGTGATGGGGCGCAAGACCTTCGCCTCCATCGGGCGGCCGCTGCCGGGGAGGACGACTATCGTCATCACGCGCGACGAAGGCTTCCGGGCGGATGGCGTCGAAGTCGCGCACTCGCTGGAGGAGGCGCTCGCGCTGGCGGGGAACGACGACGAGGTCTTCATCGCCGGTGGCGCGGAGGTCTACCGCCAGGCGCTGCACGTGGCCGACCGGATGTACCTCACGCGCGTCCACTCCGACGTGGAGGGGGACGTCACCTTCCCCGAGTTCGACGACGTGACCGAGTGGCGCCTCGACGATGTCGAGCATTGCGAGGCGGACGAGAAGAACGACTACCCGTTCAGCTTCCTCGTTTACGACCGCGCGGCGCCCGCCGGCCATGCCATCCCGGAGGGCTGACGCCGCATGTACTGGCGTCTGCTCCGCCACGACCGCGACTTCCGCCTGCTCTACCTCGGCACGCTGATCTCTCTCGGCGGCGACTGGTTCCTCACCGTGGCCCTGCTCGACCTCGTCCTGCAGCTCACCGGCTCGGCCACGCTCGCATCCTTGATGTTGCTCTGCCAGACGCTCCCGATCTTCCTCTTCACGCCCATCGCCGGCCACGCCGTCGACCGGGTCGACCGGCGCAAGCTGATGATCGCCGTCGATCTCCTGCGCGCGGTCGCCTGCCTGCTGCCGCTTCTCGCGCGGACGCCGGCCACGCTGCCCGTCGCCTACCTGGGCGTCGTCCTGATCTCCATCGGCTCGGCGTACTTCGAGCCGGCCTCGCAGGCGGCGCTGCCGAACATCGTCGAGGCGGAGGCGCTGGGGGCGGCGAACGTGCTGATGGGATCGACGTGGGGAACGATGCTCGCCGTCGGGGCGGCCATCGGCGGTGCGGTGACGATGCGCTTCGGACGCGACGCCTCCTTCGTCGTCGACGCCTTCAGCTTCCTCGGCTCGGCGGCGCTGCTTTGGCGGATGCGCGGCCGCTTCGCCGAGGAACGGGCGCATCACGAGCAGCCGCCGCTCGTCGAGTCGGTAAGGGAGACCGCGCTCTACGCGCGGACGAACCGGCGCGTGCTGGCCCTGCTCGTGTCGAAAGGCGGCTACGGCCTCGGCGCGGGGGTGATCGCCATGCTCAGCGTGTTCGGGCGGGAGGTCTTCCACGCCGGCGCCTTCGGCATCGGGCTGCTCTTCGCCGCGCGCGGCATCGGCGCGCTCATAGGGCCGTTCGCGGTGCGCGCGTTCGCCAGGAGCGACCACGCGCTGTACCGGACGATGGGCCCGTCGGTGATCCTCTTCGCCGCGGGCTATGCGGCGCTCGGCCTGTCGAAGACGCTCGCCATCGGTGCGCTGGCCATCCTCATCGCGCATGCCGGCGGCGGCGCGCAGTGGCAGACGTCGACGTACGGGCTGCAGCGCGAGACCGAGGACTGGATCCGCGGCCGCGTCTTCTCCGCCGACTACGGCTTCGTCACGCTGACGATGAGCGTCTCCAGCCTCCTGGCGGGCATCGCCTCGGATGCTTTCGGTCCGACCGCGGCCACGATCGGCATCGCCTCGCTGGCGGGCGGGTGGGGGGTGTTCTGGTGGGTGTGGACGCGGAAGTTGTGGCGCGGCGTGTCATCCTGAGCCGCGAAGACGGCGAAGGATCCGTACCGCAAGATCGGTGGGGATCCTTCGCTTCGCTCAGGATGACACTTCCGCCTTCCGCCGCCGCGCCCCCATCACCCACGGCACGATCGTCTTCGGGATGGCGATCAGAAAGTAGACCGGGCCGGCGAGGTTCACCAGGCCGACGTTGGCCAGGATCAGCGACAGCACGCCGAAGCAGCCCATGGTCAGGTTGTCGTAGATGCTCTCCTTCGTGTCGATGCGCTCCACCTCGTTCAGCGCGAGCTCGTCGCGATGCTTCCAGGCGCGCTGGTACATCGCGGCGAGGACGAAGAACACGGCGGCGAAGCCGAGGCCGTAGACGGTGAAGAGGAGGCGGAGGCCGCCGGGCGGGATGTGCGGGTCCTCGCCGCGGATGCCGCCCACGAGGATGGTGAACATGTACTTGAGCGGGTAGACATAGAAGAGGATGACGAAGAGGAGCACCGTATTGAGCATCATCGTCGGCCGGTCGTGGATGGCGTAGCGGCGGAAGAAATGGTGGTGCTCGAACCAGATGTCGATGAAGAGCGTGAAGCAGACGGCGAACGGAACGAAGCCGCGCAGCAGCTCCACCATCTCCTGGTAGTCCTTCGGCACTTCCAGGGAAACGACGAGCAGCGAGACGGCGAAACCGAAGATCACGTCGCTGAATGCTTCGAGGCGCGACACCTCGTGCGCGCGGTTCCGGAACGGAATTCTGTCGGCCATGGGGGGATGATAAAGTCCCGCGCGCATGATCGTCATCCCATTCGCGGGCAAGCAGCCGCGCCTCGGCGAGCGCGTATTCGTGGCCCAGAACGCGACGCTCGTCGGCGACGTCGAGATCGGCAACGACTGCTCGATCTGGTTCGGCACCGTCCTGCGCGGCGACATCGACGCCATCCGCATCGGCTCGCGCACGAACGTCCAGGACAACTGCGTCTTCCACGTCACGGGCGGCGTCCACCCGACGATCGTCGCCGAGGAGGTGACGGTGGGGCATGCCGCGGTGGTGCATGGCTGCACCGTGAAGCGCGGCGCGCTGATCGGGATGGGCGCGCGGGTGCTGGACGGGGCGGTGGTCGGGGAGCAGGCGCTCGTCGCGGCCGGGGCGGTGGTGGGGGAGGGGATGCAGGTCCCGGCGCGCACCCTCGTCGCCGGCGTGCCGGCGAAGGTCAAGCGCCCGCTGACGGATGACGAGCTCGCGCGCCTCGAGGCCTCGTGGCGCCACTACGTCGAATACAAGGAAAGGTATTTGGAACGATGAACGCGGAAGGATGAACGATGAACGGGTTCGCGACGTTCATCGTTCATCCTTCACCGTTCATCGTTTGCTCGAACCGCTATGAACCGTACTTACGCCGGAACCCTTCGCAAACAAGATGTGTCCACCAACGTGCTCCTCGCCGGCTGGGTGCAGAAGCAGCGCGACTTCGGGGACCTGATCTTCATCGACCTGCGCGACCGCACCGGCATCGTGCAGGTGGTGGTCGACCGCGGGCGCGGCGCCACGGACGAGACGGTGGAGGCGGCGAAAGAGCTGCGCTCCGAGTACGTGGTGCGCATCGAGGGGACCGTCGCCGAGCGGAGCGAGAAGACGAAGAACGCGAATCTCGCCACGGGCGACGTCGAGGTGATGGCCGTGCGCATCGAGCTCCTGGCGCGCGCCGAGACGCCGCCGTTCGCCATCGAGGACGACACCGACGCGGCCGAGGAGCTGCGGCTCAAGTATCGATACCTCGATCTGCGCCGCCCGACGCTGGCCCGCAACCTGATGCTCCGCCATCAGCTCGTCTTCAAGGTGCGCGACTACTTCGATCGCAATGGCTTCCTGGAGATCGAGACGCCCAACCTGACCAAGTCGACGCCGGAGGGGGCGCGCGACTACCTCGTGCCGAGCCGCGTGCACAAAGGGCAGTTCTACGCCCTGCCGCAATCGCCGCAGATCTTCAAGCAGATATTGATGGTCTCGGGGCTGGACCGCTACTTCCAGATCGCCCGCTGCTTCCGCGACGAGGACCTGCGCCGCGACCGGCAGCCGGAGTTCACCCAGATCGACGTCGAGGCGTCGTTCATCGACGAGGAGTTCGTCTACTCCCTGATCGAGAAGCTGTTCGAGGAGGTCTTCCCCATCGCCGGCGTGCAGGTGACGACGCCGTTCCCGCGCCTGAGGTGGCAGGAGGCGATGGACCGCTACGGCATCGACCGTCCGGATACGCGCTTCGGCATGGAGCTGGTCGACGTCAGCGAGGCGGCGCGGGCCATCGAGTTCGAGCCGTTCCGCGCGGCGGCCAAGGTGCAGGGCATCGTCGTGCCGGGCGGCGCGTCGCTCTCGCGCAAGCGGATCGACGAGCTGACCGAGGAGGCAAAGAAGCTCGGGGCCTCGGGGCTGGTGTGGATGAAGCTCGATGCGCAGCGCGGAGCATCCATCAAGAAGTTCCTCACCGACGCCTCGTTCGATGCGCTGCGCGAGGCGCTGAAAGCGGGCGAGGGCGACCTGGCGCTGATCGTCGCCGGTAAGCAGACGGTCGTGTGGGACGTGCTGGCCCACCTCCGCCTCAAGGTTGCGAAAGAGCAGGGGATGATCCCGCCCGAGACCTGGAACTTCCTCTGGGTCACGGACTTTCCGCTCTTCGAGTGGGATGAGGAGTCGGGGCGCTTCTTCGCCCGGCATCATCCGTTCACGTCGCCGCGGCCGGCGGATCTGGACAAGCTGGAGAGCGACCCCGGCTCGGTGCTGGCGCGGGCGTACGACATCGTCCTCAACGGCCTGGAGCTGGGCGGCGGCTCGATCCGCATCAACCGGCCGGACGTGCAGGAGCGGATGTTCGCCGCCCTCGGCATCAGCGCGGAGGAGGCGCGCTCGCGCTTCGGCTTCCTCATCGATGCCTTCCGCTACGGCGCCCCCCCGCACGGCGGCATCGCCCTCGGCGTGGACCGCATCGCCATGCTCATGGCCCGCGGCGAGTCGCTGCGCGACGTGATCGCCTTCCCGAAGACGGCCCGCGCGCAGGACCTGATGTGCGACGCGCCGTCGACCGTCGATGAGAAGCAGTTGGCGGAGCTGGGGATCGCGCTGGCCAAAACTGTGTCATCCTGAGCCGCGAAGACGGCGAAGGATCTCCAGGCAAGTGCGAGGAGATCCTTCGCTTCGCTCAGGATGACACTGCAGCCCTTCCTCACCATCCCGTACCCCATCTTCGTCGGCCATGGCTTGCTCGACCGCGTCGGCTCCCTCGTGAAGGCGCGCGGCCGCGTCTTCGTCATCACCTCGGACGCGCTACGCGGCCGCTTCGGCGAGCGGGTCGCGGCTTCCTTCCCCGAGGCGGGCATCATCGCGTTCGAGGAAGGGGAGGCGCACAAGACGCTGGCCACGGCGGAGGCGATCATCACCGAGCTGCTGGAGCGGGGCGCGAAGCGCGACTCGATGGCGGTGGTGGTCGGCGGCGGGATGATCGGCGACACGGCCGGCTTCGCGGCGTCCATCTTCCTGCGCGGCATCGACCTGGTGCATGTGCCGACCACGCTGCTGGCGCAGGTGGACAGCTCGATCGGCGGCAAGGTGGCGGTCAACCATCCAAAGGGGAAGAACCTCATCGGCAGCTTCCATCCGCCGGCCGCGGTCGTCTCCGACATCGACGTCCTCGAGACGCTGCCGCATCGGGAGCGGCTCAGCGGCCTGTTCGAGGCGCTGAAGGGAGGCGTCATCGCCGATCCGGAGCTCTTCGCCATGTTCGAGGAGCGGCGCGTCGATACGGAGGAGGTCGTGCGGCGGGCGATCAAAGTGAAGGCGGACATCGTGGCCGCCGACGAGCGGGAGGCGGACCTGCGCCGGCTGCTCAACTACGGGCACACCATCGCCCACGGCATCGAGGCGGCGATGCATTACGAGGGGATCACGCACGGCGAGGCGGTGGCGTGGGGGATGATCGGCGCGAACGCGATCGCGGCCCGGCGCGGGCTGCTGGCGGAGGAAGAGCAGGCGCGCATCGACGGGACGATCCGCGCGTACGAGCCGATGCCGCTGCCGGCGCTCGACGCGGAGGAGATCGTGGCCGCGACGGAGCACGACAAGAAGAACACCGGCCGCGAACGGGTGATGGTCCTTCCTCACGCGGTGGGGGATGTTCGCGTCACGGCAGACATCGGCGACGAGGAGTTGCTGTATGGTGTCGAGGCGATCCTGTGAAGACCCTCCTCCTCGCCCTCCTGCTCGCCCAACAGACCCCGTACATCGAGACGCTCGAGGTCCGCGTCAACAACATCGACGTGGTGGTCA
>DATEOX010000072.1:0-3723 GCA_035273585.1 Thermoanaerobaculia bacterium | reverse complement strand
TGATCGCGTTGCCGCGGCCGTTGGCGGCGTCGAGAATCTCGCCGGCCAACTTGTCCTGCATCGCCTTCTCCCCCCGGGCCGCGGCGTAGGAGATCAGCCAGCGGATGGCCAGGGCGGTGCGGCGCGCGGGACGGACTTCGACCGGCACCTGGTAGTTCGACCCGCCCACGCGGCGGCTCTTGACCTCGAGCGCCGGCTTGACGTTGTCGACCGCCTTCTTGAAGAGCTTGAGCGGATCGTCCTTCGCCCGGTCCTCGACCTTGCGCAGGGCCATGTAGAACACGCGCTCGGCCACCGACTTCTTGCCCTGGCTCATCAGCGAGTTGATGAACTTGGTCACCAACTGGCTGTTGTAGACCGGGTCCGGCAGGATCTCGCGCTTGGGAACTTCGCGTCTTCTCGGCATCTTGGCTTAACCCTTCTTCGGCCGCTTCGCGCCGTACTTGCTGCGGCCCTGCATCCGCTTCGCGACACCGACGGTGTCCAGCGTGCCGCGGATGACGTGGTAACGAACGCCCGGCAGATCCTTCACGCGGCCCCCGCGGATGAGCACGATCGAGTGCTCCTGCAGGTTGTGGCCGACGCCCGGGATGTAAGTCGTGACCTCCACGCCGTTGGTGAGACGGACGCGGGCCACCTTGCGAAGCGCGGAGTTCGGCTTCTTGGGCGTCGAGGTGTAGACGCGCGTGCAGACGCCGCGCTTCTGCGGGCTCGACTGCAGCGCCGGCGACTTGGTCTTGTAACGGACCTTGTCCCTTCCTGCGCTGACGAGTTGGTTGATGGTTGGCATTCCTACCCTCTTACTGGAGACACGTACAGCGAAAAATGACCTCGCTTGGGAGCGAAACCCGCGCACTTTACTCACGGATGGGCCGCTTGTCAACATGGACTGCCGACTTTGGCCGGACTCGCCTCAACGCCACCCTACAGGTCGTTATTCCGTCAGAACTCGACCCACGTCCCCGCCCCCTCCCGCACCGCCTTATCGTAGAGAAATGAAGCGGATGCGAGGTCCTCGACCGCCAGCCCGAGCGACTTGAAGAGGGTGATCTCCGCCTCCGATTTCCGCCCCTCCGCCCGCCCCAGCAGCAGCTCCCCGAGCTCCGCCCGGATCTCCACGCCCGGGCCCGCCATCAGGTAGTCGCCCGACTCATTGACCGTCGACTCGCGCCGGTCGACGAACAGCGAGGCGGACCGGACCGTGTCGCTGTCGAGCTCCCGCGCCGCCGCGATGCTCGACCCGACGGCGTTGATGTGCGCGCCCTCGGCGATCCACTCCCGCCTCAGGATCGGCTCCCTTGATGAGGTCGCCGTCACGATGATGTCCGCCCCGCGCACCGCCTCTTCCGCCGAGCCCGCCACCTCGCCGAGTGCCTTCGCCTTCTCCGGCGTGCGGCTGAACACCCGCACCTCTTCGATCGGCCGCACGAGGCGGATCGCCTCCAGATGCGACCGCGCCTGCACTCCCGCCCCGAGGATGGCCAGCCTCTTCGCCCCCTGTCGCGCCAGCAGTTTCGTGGCCACGGCTGAGACCGCCGCAGTGCGGATGGCCGTGACGGCCGCGGCGTTCACCGCCGCCAGCAGCTCCCCCGTCTCGCCGCTATGCAACAGCACCGCGCCGAGGTGCGTGTCCAGACCGCGGGCCGGATTGCCCGGGAAAACGCAAACTTCCTTCAAAGCGTAGACCGGCCGCTCCCCGCCCCGGTACGCCGGCATCAGGCCAAGGATGCCCGGCGCCCCCGGCGCGCGGATGGCCTGCCGGAGGGGGTTGTGCACCTCGCCCCGGGCCAGCGCTCGCAGCGCCTCTTCCATCACCGCGATGCACTCCTCCATGGTCAGGAGGCGCTCGACGTCGTGCTCGGAGAGGACGAGGAGCTTCACGGCTGCGGCACCGGGATGGGCGCCTTCTCTTTCTGCTTGGCCAGCCAGTCGAAGGTCTTCTCCACCTCGTCCTGATGCTGCTTGATCCACACGTCGTAGCCGGGCGTGCGCAGGCTGCTGAAGGCGATGGCCACGAACGGCTCGACCCTCTTCGCCTCGGAGAGCTCGCTGAAGAACGGCACCTCCGTCTGGCCGATGAAGCCGGTCGGTTTGTCGTTCATCTCGACGAGCATCGCGATCGACGCGCCGACCTGGTCGAGGAGGTGCTCGAACTCGCTCTTCTTCGCCTTCTCGTCGGTGAACTGCGCCCCGGCGGCCAAGGCCCAGCCCATCTCCAGCGCCCCGAAGTCGCCTTCCCCTTTCGGCGAGTTGGGATCGATGGTCAGGTTGATGCTCTTCTCCCCCGTCTTTTTCACGCCGACGTTGAGCAGCTCGAGCGCCTGCGCGGCCGCGGCCTTCGCGCGGGACGAGGTCGGCTCGAGGGCCAGGAAACGGAGGAGCTCGACCGTGGCCGGGACGCGGAAGCCCTGGGCGCGGTAGATCTGGCCGAGGGCCAGGTGGCCGGAGGCGTGGCCGGGGCGCTGGCGCAGCTCGGACTTGAGCAGCTCGCGCGCCTCGTCGAGCTTGCCTCGATTGCCGAGGGTCAGGGCGAGATTGAAGCTCAGTTGCGGGTCGTTCGGGCGGAGGGCCAGGCCGCGCCGGTAGACGGCGATCGCCTCGTCCGGCTTCCCCATCGCATCGAGGCAGTTGCCCAGCGGGTCGAAGAGGATCGCTGCGGCGGCGTCCGCGTCCTTCACCAGCGGCTGCAGCAGGTCGCGGCACTCGCGGAACTGCGACTTGGCGGTGTAGGTCAGGGCCAGCTCGTGCGCGGCGTCGGCGTTGCGCGGGCTCGCCGCCAGCGCCTCCTTGTACTTTGCGATGGCGGCGTCGTAGTTGCCGGCATCAAAGAGGGCGATCCCTTCCTGGATCAGCTTCTTCTCGTCCACCTGGGCGAGCGCGGCCGGTGCGGCGAGCAGGAGGAGCAACGCAAGCAGCCTACGCATCGCGGTGCACCGTGTCGGGCGAGAACGCCGGCAGGCAGACGGCGACGTACTCGGCCCCCTCCGCGCCGGGCGTCGAGTACTGCACCCACTCGCCTTTGTGGGTGATGACGGCCTGCCCGGCGTGGACGTCCACGCCCCCTTCCCGCGTGGTGACGCGCAGCGTGCCGCGCAACACGAGCGTGTATTCGTCGAAGTCGGGCGTCTGGCCGGGCTCGACCCAGCCGCTGGGGCTCTTCATCCGGGCCACGCTGACGCCGGCGGTCTGCGAGTTCACCCGCCCGACGAACTCCTCGATGATCTTCGGCTTGTTGCCGGCGGCCTGGACGACGGACGGTTTTGCGATGAGTGTCGGCATCCCTTCAGTTTAGCCCGGTACGCAGGCCGTCGCGGAAGGAGGGATGGCGCGGGGCAAACCCGAGCTCGCGCTTGGCCTTCGCGTTCGAGAGCGGCAGGCGCAGCTCGGAGAAGGCGACCATCAGCGGCGCGGCGAGCCTCATCACGAAGCGCGGCACGGCGCGCGGCGGCGGCGCGCCGACCGTCTCCGCCGCGGCCTCGATGAAGGCGCGGGGCGCGACCGGCTCGTCATCGACGATGTTGTAGATGCCGGACGCCTCGCGCCGCTCCAGCGCGGCGATCGTCGCGTCCGCGGCGTCCTCGATGTGCAGGAACGAGCCGAGGCCGGAGGCACCGCGCATCACCGGCACCTTCCGCGCGCGCAGGCCGTCGAGCAGGTAGCGCGTCGACGGGACGCCCGCGCCATAGAGGTAGCCGTAGCGGAGCACCACGACTTCGATCCGCC
>DATEOX010000071.1:0-3496 GCA_035273585.1 Thermoanaerobaculia bacterium | reverse complement strand
CTACGAAGACCTGCCGCGCGTCCTGACGCAGGGCACGGCTCACGCCTACCTCAAAGTCTCGGAAGGCTGCTCGAACCCCTGCACCTTCTGCTCGATCCCCCAGATGCGCGGCAAGTTTCGCTCGCGGTCCGTCGCCTCGCTCGTGCGCGAGGCGCAGCAGCTCCAGCAGCAGGGTGTCCTCGAGCTCTGCCTCGTCGCGCAGGACACCACGCGCTACGGCGAAGACCTCGGCCTGAAGCACGGACTCACGGAGCTCGTGCAGGCGCTGCTCGCCGACACCGACTTTCGCTGGATCCGATTTCTGTACGCGTATCCCGGCTCGCTCGACTGGTCGCTCTTCGAGCTGATGGGACGCGAGCCGCGCTTCGCCTCCTACTGCGACATCCCGCTGCAGCACGTCACGGCCAACGTCCTCGGCCGCATGCGCCGTCCGGGCTCGCCGGCCGAGTACCGGGACATGGTCAAGCGGATGCGCGACCTCCTCCCCGACCTCTCCCTCCGCACGACGTTCATCACCGGACATCCGGGCGAAACGGCGAAGGACTTCGGCGAGCTGCACGACTTCGTGGCCTGGGCGAAGTTCGATCAGATGGGCGCCTTCTGCTACTCGGCCGAGGACCACACGCTGGCCGCGCGGATGGAAGACCTCCCGACGAGGAAGACCGCGGAGCGCCGCCGGGCGAAGCTGATGGAGTTGCAGCAGGCCATCTCGCGCGAGCGCAACGAGGCGAAGGTGGGGCGGACGTTCGAGGCGCTGATCACCGGCGTGTGCGAGGAGACCGAGCACCTGCTGGAAGGACGGATCGTCGGCCAGGCGCCGGAGATCGACGGCCGGCTGCTCATCAACGACGGGCTCGAGCTGCTGCCGCGCGCGCTGCCGGCGTTCGCCAAGGTCGAGATCTCGGATGCGCATCCGTACGACCTCGTGGGCGCGGTAGTAGCGTAAGCAAGATCCTTCTCCCCGCGGCGCGGGGAGAAGGTGCCCGAAGGGCGGATGAGGGGCCCTCACCCGGCGCTTCGCGCCACCCTCTCCCGCGGCGCGGGAGAGGGTTCTTGGACGCGTTCGTCATCCGCGTGCGTTGCGGATCAGGGTGATGCGCGACGCGATGGGGAGCGAGCTGTTGGGGTTCATCACCTGCACTTCGATGATGTCGCCCGCCTCCAGGCCGCTCACGGGATGGAGCTGCCCCTGCACGTCGACGCTGGCGCTCGGGTCGTAGCCGATCGTGATCGTCCCGCCGCTGCCGGTGCCGGTGGTGAAGCCGGACATCCAGCTCGTGGAACCGAGCTCGATCGTGCGCCGGCTGGTGTCGATGTAGCGCACCGTGCCGCGGAGGGTCGAGGTGTTCTGCGACGACCCGTACGAGCCGTTGCCGACGTTCCGCGTGACGGTGATGTCGGACGCGCGGAAGCGGTTGCTGCCGAGGTCCGTGCCACGAATCTCGATCTCATCGCCACGGTCGAGGTCGGCCGCGCGGTACGTCTGGTTGTTGTAGTAGACCGGCGTCGAGGTGTCGTACTCGACCGTCACGTACGAGCCGTAGCCGCGGTCGAGCGTGATGGTGCGCCGGCTGGTGTCGACGGAGTTCACCGTGCCGCGGAACGTCGTGCCGTAGCTGCCGTTGTTCGGATAGCTGTTGTTCGGGTAGCTGTTGTTCGACGTGTTCGCGTTGTAGGTGACGCTCATCGCGGTCGCATACAGCCGGTTGCCCGACTCATCGACCCGCACCGACACCTGGTCGCCTCGCTCGAGGTCCTCGGGGCGGTAGCTGCGTCCCTGATAGTCGACCGGCGTGCGGTCGTCGAAGTAGACGCGGACGTTGTTGCCGTTGCTGCCGCCGCTGGAGAGCATCGAGTTGTAGCCGCTGACGTTGGTCAGGTAGACCGAGCGGCTATTGAGATCGACGGAGTCGACCGTGCCGCGGAGCTCGTACGCCTGCTGCTGGTTGCCTGTGTTGCCGTTATTGCCGCCGAAGATGTCGCCCATGCCGCCGGATGATCCGCATCCGGCCAGGAGCAGGACTAACCCTAGTGCTGCCAATGATTTGTATTTAGTCATGATCGTAGTCCCTCGACTACGAATAACAGCATGAAGCGTGCCGGGCGGGAGGGGTTTTTCAGGGTTGCGCGGCGGCAACGGCGCGTGCGACCGCCTCGTCCGTGAGCGCGGGGAGGACGTGCGTGTCGGCGCCGCCCGCCTCGACGCCGAGCTCGAAGCCGATCGTACGGGCGATGTCGGTCGGGGCGGCGGGGCAGCCGGTGCACGTCATCGGCTTGATGTCCGCCCCCCACAGCAGTACCGGCACGTGCTGGTCCTCGGGCACTGGCTGGCCGTGGGTGGTGTTCGTCGAGCTGTACGACCAGATCCAGCCGCGGCGCAGCGTCAGCAGGACGTCGCCCGAGCGGTCGGCGCGGAAGGAGCGGCGCATGGCTGCCTCGATCGCGTCCGGCCGTTCGTTGACGGTGAGGAGCTCGCTGTTCGTGAAGACGCGCTCGACGCCGGGCATCCCCTGCATCACCTCGCGCAGCGCGCGCTTGACCCGCTCGCCGTCGAGCTGCAGGGCGCGGATCCTCTTCCAGTTCAGGTAAAGCGATGGCTCCTCGAAGTAAAAGACGAGTGCGTCGCCGATGGGCTCGTTGATGTGGAACGGCGCCTTCAGCCGCTTCGCCAACCGGCGCTCGATCTCGATGCGCGTCGGCGGCAGCTCGGCGAGGAGCTTCGCCTTGCGCCCGCCGTTGCGGAGGTCGACGCGGCCGGCGTCGGCCTTCGGATCGCGCAGCTTGGCGATCTCCGGCGTCGACTGCACGCCGTGGTCGGCGGTGATGGCCACCAGCAGCCGCCCTTTGAAGCGCTTGTCCAGCTCGTCGAGGAAGCGTTCCAGCGCGCGGTCGAGGCGCACCGCGTCGTCGGCCACTTCCATGGAATCAGGGCCGTAGTAGTGCCCGAGGTAGTCGGGCGTGGAGAGGCCGACGAAGAAGAGGTCCGGCGACTTGTCGGTGCCGAGCTGCGCCGCGGTGAGGACGCGCAGGGCGAAGTCGAGGAGCAGCTCGTTGCCGTACGGCGAGTAGGTCAGCGCGCGGAGGTCGTTGATGGGATGCGGGAACGCGCCGCCGTAGCGCGGGTTCTTCAGCTTCGCCGCCTCGGGCGGGTCGAACGTGACGCGTCGCAGATCCGCCTCGGGGATGAGGCCGGAGGGCGTCCACGTCTTCGACTCCGGCGTGTAGCGCTCCAGCAGGCCCTTGTTGAACTCGAACACCGCCGGGTCGTAGCGGTAGTAGCTGGAGGAGACGAAGCCGCTCTTGTTGTCGAACCAGTAGGCGGCGTCGGCGCGGCGGCCGCCCATCAGGATCGCGGAGCGGTCCTTGAGCGCGACGGCGACGACCTTCGCATCCGGGTAGCGGCCCTTGACCCGGTCGCCGAGGGAGTCCTCGCCGAGGGTGACGGGGGACATGCCGGTGGTGGAGCCGGCGGTGATCTTCGAGCGGCGGTCGGAGA
>DATEOX010000070.1:0-8942 GCA_035273585.1 Thermoanaerobaculia bacterium | reverse complement strand
AGCGACTCCTGGATGATGCGCACCAGTTGCAGCTCCGTGCCGCCCGGCATGGTGAGATCGCCGTCGAAGATGAGCTGGATGCGCACCTCGCTCTGGTCCTTCCAGCGGTCGAGATACTCCTGCAGCACGTCCCGGAACGAGCGGGAGCGGTCGGGCAGGGTGCGCAGGTCGATGATCGACTCGCGCACGTCGCCGTACGCATCACGGGCCACCGAGGCGAGCTCGCGGAGCTGGGCCAGCCCCTCCTCCGTCTGGCTGCGGCCGATGTACGCGGTGGCGGCCTGCACCTTGGTATTGACGTAGCCGAGGACCTGGGCGATGCCGTCGTGCATCTCGTGGGCGATGTGCAGCCGCTCGCGCGCGACGGCCAGGTCGGCCACCTGGCGATGGAGGTAGGCGTTGTCGATGGCGATGGCCGCCTGCACGGCGAAGCGGACCAGCGTCTCCTCGTCACCCTGGGTGAACTGCGCGCCGTGCTCCTTCTCGGTGAGGTAGAGGTTGCCGACGAACGGCCCCTTGCAGACGATGGGGACGGCCAGCAGGGAGCGCATGGGCGGGTGGTTGGGGGGGAAGCCGTGCGAGCGCGGATCGCTGCCGATGTCTTCCAGGCGGAGATGCTCGCCTTCGCGCAGGACGACGCCGAGCAGCCCGTGTCCGACCGGCGGCGGGCCGATGCGCGCCCGCGCCTCCGGGCTGATGCCGGAGGTGATGAACGTCTGGATCGTGCCGTCGGCGTTGACCACCGAGAGGGCGCCGTAGCGGGCGCCGACGAGGGCCCGGGCGCGCTCCACGGTCTTGTTCAGGACGGCGTCGAGGGCGAGCTCCGCGCTGATGTCGAGGCCGGCGCTATGCAGCGCGAGCAGCTCCTGGTTGTGCCGCTCCAGCCGCCGCTGCATCCGGGCGATGGCGCGCACGGCGAGGATGCTGGTCAGGATGAGCGCGGAGGCGGCCAGGCCGTCGAGCAGGATGCGGTTGGCCATCGACACCTCCCCGACGGTCGACGCCCGCACGAGCTCCAGGAGCAGCACGAGGAGCACCGGGGCGGCGACGGCCAGCCAGCGGAGATGTTTGAGCGTCACCTGCAGATCTGCTCCTGGAAAAAGATACAGCGGTACGGTACGGCTCATCATGGCACAGCCTCCAGGATCAGATCGAAGTCGACCACCAGCCGGTCGTCGGCCTTGATCCAGCCGAAAAGCGCCGTCGGAGGGACGATGGAGAAGTCGCTCATCCGCAGCGGGAGCGCGGCGCGCAGCCGGAACTGCGTACGGGAGATCCGCTGGGCGGTGACCGGGATGGTCAGCTCGCGGCGGACGCCGGCCAAGGCCAGCTCGCCGCCGATCGTGGCGCGGTAGACGCCGGCGTCGAGGTCGTGCTCGATCGGCCCACGCAGGCCGCCGAGGCGGAAGTCGATGGCCGGGAACTGCCCGGCCTCGAGGGCCTGCTTCATGTCCCGCTCCATCGGCCGGCCGCCGCTGCAGCGGAGGGCATCGATGGGGATGGAGAGCGCGAAACGCGGCGCGGGGAAGCTGCCGGCCGCGGGATTGGACATCCAGACGCCGATGTTGCCGTCCTCGATCCGGTCGACTACCTCGTTGATCTTCGCCAGCGGTGCATCGACGGTCATGGCCCCTTCGATGGTGGTGCCGCGGCAGCGCCAGGCGGCCACGTTCGAGGAGCCCTCGAGGAGGAGGACGCTTCGCGGCGCGACGGCCAGGCGGGTGGCGGCCATGACCGGCACGGTGATCACGAGCGCCGCGAAGCAGAGGAAGCGGCGCACGACTAGCTCCGGCTGACGGTCCAGCGGAAGGAGACGGTGACCTGGTCGGCGGTCTTGATCGTGCCCATCATGGCCACCGGCGCCTTGATGCCGAAGTCCGACATCCTGATGGGCGTCTCGGCGGTGAGCACGTAGCGCTCGCCGTCGCGGACGACCTTGATGTCCATCGTCACGTCGCGCGTCGTGCCGGCGATGGTCAGCTTGCCGCCGGCGCGGACGACGAACGCGTCGCCGGCGGAGCCGACCAGCGAGGCGGAGGTCATCTCGTACTGGATCTGCGGGTTGGCCGTGGCCTTGAGCGCCTCGCGCATCAGGCGGTCCATCCGCTCATGCTCGCTGCGGATGGAGGCCACCGGGATGGCCACACGCACCCAGGCCGACTTCTGTCCGTCGCCCTTCCAACTCTCGGGGTCGGTCTCGATGGCGCCGGAGATCGTCGCACCGCGCATCTGCCACTCGTGGATCGTCGAGGTGCCCTTGATGGTGACGTCAGCGCCGGCCGGCGTGAAGCGCGCCGGCTCGCCGGCGGTGAGGACGACGGCCGCCGCCCAGAGGGCAGCGGCCGCGATGGTGGTCCTGGTTTTCATGATGTCCTCCGATTCTCGAAAGCGGTTTTCAGAAGGCGAAGGAGACTTCGGAGACGAGGCCCTTGAAGCTCGGATCGCGGCCGGCGTCCACGCCGTTGTTCACCACGCTGCCGAGGGCGAAGCCGGTGTACTTCTGGTCCACCCACTCCACCTTCATCAGCATGTTCCGCGTCACCCACAGGCCGCCGCCGAACTGGATGCGGCGTACCTTGCCGCTGGAGGCCGCGCCGTTGAACTGGTCGGCGTTCGCGCCGCTGTAGCGCGCGGCGGCGTAGAGGGTCTTGGTGAGATTGAAGACGACGTCGCCGGCGTAGTACTTCCAGCTCTCTTCCGGAGCGCCGGCGAGCGGGCCGTTGAGGTCCTTATCCTTCGTCTGGCCGAGGTGGCCGTACAGCTTGATGGGCATCTCCTTGGCGTCCCAGGTGGCGTCGAACTGGTAGGCGATCAGGTTCCTGCCGCTGTTCGCGAGCACGTCGCCGGGCGCCTGGCCGCCGCCGAGGACGCCGCCGTAACGCTCGCCGCTGCGGTTGCCGGAGAAGAGCGTGGCCCGGCTGGTGGCGCTTTCGGAGTGGTCGGCCTTGAAGACGGACGCGGAGAGGCGGAGCGGCGGCAGCGGATACGCCCACACCTTGGCGTTGTAGGCGATCCCGCGCCCCGCCGAGTAGTCCTCGGTGTTGGTGCCGTTGGTGATGCCGACCAGCCAGTTGTACTTGCCCGGCTTGCTCATCACCTCGCCGCCGACGGAGACGAGGTTCGGGTCGATGACGAAGTTGCCGACCAGCGGGTTGGTCTGCACGAGGGCGTTGTTCGAGCGGTGGTAGACCTGGTCGCCGAAGTCGATCAGGAAGGCGCCGGCCTTCACGTCCACGCGCTTGAAGATCGGGCCGAGGGTCTTGCGCAGGCCGGTCAGGTTCTCCGGGATGTCGTGCACCAGCAGGTAGCCCTGGTTCCCGTAGGTGGTGGAGGGGTGGTTGCGGCTGGCCAGGTAGAGGTCGAAGTACATCTCGACCTCCTGCTTCTTGCCGAACTTGCCGCCGAAGCCGAGGTCGCCGTACGCGGTCTGCATGCCGCTGGTCAGGGCCGGCATGGCCACGCCCTTGGGGTCGAAGACGTTGCGCTGGTCGAGCGCCTGATAGGTCCCGACCGTAGCCAGGGTGATGAACAGCTTCGTGTCTTCGGTGTCCGAGATCTTGATCTGCGCCTGGGCCGTGCCAGCCACGACCAGCAGCGCGGTGAGTGCGAGCAACAGCAGTGTTTTGGGTTTCATGATGTCCTCCGTCTTGTCGCTATCCATGTTGGGTCGCGAAAGACGGACGGACGAACCCCGGCCGGGCGGGGGGCGACGACATCCTCGGGTGGGCCGGACCTACCCCGCGGGGTGGGAGGGCCACAGCCGCGAGAGCGGGACGCGTGATACCGCCGGGCGAGACGCCCGGCGGCTTGCGGGCGGGACGCCCGCGCTCCTACACCATCACCCGAAGAAAAAGCCGGCGTCGCCGCCGGCTTTTCACACCCACTCGTATTCGCGGTGGTAGTTTCGCACTGCCTTCAGAGCGAGAAGGGAGCGTCCGTTGATCCGGGCATCGAGGAAGCCGCTCCAGCGGCCGATCTCGACGTCGGCTTCCTTGCGGGGGACGAGGCAGCCGCTCGTCTCTTCCAGCAGGCGTTCGTATTCGTCGAACGTCAGGTCGCAGCGGGCGGCGAGGTGTCGGGCGATCTGCATGTCGGCGAGGGCGGCGGTCGACTCCTGGTCGATCAGGCCGCTGAAGAACTCGGAGCAGCATCCCGAGCCGTACGAGTAGAGGCCGACGCGGTAGCCGGTATCGGGCTTCACCGCGTCGATCAGGCTGGCCAGCGCCAGGTAGACGGAGCCCGAGCAGAGGTTCCCGACGTTGCTGCCGTACGTGAGCGACGGAAGCACTCGCCGCGTGAAGTCCTGCTCGATGTCCATCGGCGTGGCCCGGGCCAGCTCGCGCATCATCTTGCGATGGCCGGCCTTCACCAGGCCGGCGAACGGCGTGTGCATCACCAGGTAGTCGAAGGTGCTGGTGAAGTCGGTTCCGTCGACGCGGTCGCAGTACGCGAGGAAGGCGTTCTTCAGGCAGTCGAGATACGCGAACAGCGAGCCGTCGACGTCGGCGATCTCCAGCGTGGGGGTGGGACGCCCGGAGTCGAGCGTCTCGAAGCCGTAGTTGCCGAATGCGCCGAGGTCCACCGTCAGGACGCGCGGATTGTCGCTGACCAGCACCGCCGCGGCGCCGGCGCCCGTCACCGGCTCGACGTACTCGGCTCGGCCGTCGGCCAGGGAGATGTCGGTGGCGATGACCAGCACCTTAGCGCCCGGCGAGATGCCGGAGGCGACGTACGCGACGCCCATCTGCACGGCGCCGGTCGCGGCATAGCAGGCCTGCTTGGCCTCGATGATCCGGCAGCGCCGGCTGAGGCCGAGGTGATGGTGCACGTACGAGGAGACCGACTTGCTGTAGTCGATGCCGGACTCGGTGGAGGTGACGAGGATCTCGATGCGCTCCTTCTCCTCCGGCGTGAGTGCGTCGACGATCGGCCTGGCCGCGTTGACGGCGTTGGTGATGGCGTCCTCGAACGGGAGCCCGAGCGACCGCTGATGCATCATCAGGTTGGCCAGGCGGTCCTGGTTCAATCCGCGCCCGGCGAACAGGGCCGGCACGGCGATGCGCGCCAGCCCGCAGTAGACGTTCAGCGCCTCGATGCCGCACGGAGTCATGAACTGCACCTCGCATGGAGCAGCGTGACCAGCCCGTCGACGTCGGGCACCGTGGCGAACGTGGTCATCGGCTCGTCGAGGCTCAGGCGCTCGAGGAGCATGAGGATGATCTCCACGCGGTCCACCGAATCCGCCCCCAGCTCCCGCAGGTGCTTGTTGCCCGCGATCGCGCCGCGGGGAACGGAGGGGAGGACGACGGCGATGACATCGCGCACGACGAGTGCGACGGCTTCTCTGCTCACGTCAGATACTGGCATGGCGGCCCTCCGACTGGATTTGCAGGGTGCTGACGAGAACGAGGCGGTCGCGCGCCGGATCGCGCATCACGACGTTGAAGATCTCCTGACGCGGATCGTCGCGCCGACGCCAGGAGCGCAGCGTGACGCGCAGGGTGGAGTCGATCTCGGCGTTGGCCGTGTAGCAGATGCGCCGGTCGCGCACGACACGGTTGAGGAACGACGGCACGTCGCGCCCGAGGTGCTTCCAGAGCTTGAGGAGGCTGCTGTCGATCATCGAGTTGAACGAGGCGAAGAAGACCAGGCCGACGCCGTTCAGATCGCGCGCGGCGTCGATCGGGTAGTCGACGACGTACTCCTCCACGAGCGGCTCGTAATCGAGGGAGGCGACGTCGTGAAACGTCTCCGCCTTGCGGGCCACGTCGTAGGAGAGGCGCGGCGAATAGCGGTCCGGCAGCACGGGCAGGTGGCGGATGGCGATTCCCTCGGGCGATGACTTCACCAGCGACTCGTTGCTCGCCGGACGGCTGCGCGTGATCCAGCGATTGAGCGATTCCACGTACAGGCAACCGTCATCTCTCCGCTCGTAGAACTCGAACGGATCGACCGCCCTCGGCGGGGCGCCGTTCTGCGATGCGCGCCCGACCCGGTGCAGCGTCAGCATCGACTCCGTGCCGAAGTTGTACGCGGTCGTGACCACGTCGATGACGTCGCCGAACGTGAACTGGTGCATCTGCAGGGCGGGCGTTGCGCACACACGGAGGTAGAAGAAGGAGAGGTAGGTGGGCAGGCCGCCTCCGTTCTTCTCCCGGTACATGTCGGTGCCGCACGTGGTGCTGACCGTCTCCCACGTCCAGTCGGCCACCTGGGCCAGGAAGAGGCAGTTGTGCCCGCACATCGACGGGGTCAGCGTCACGCGCCGGTAGAGCGAGTGGCCGTCGAGCAGTTGCGCTGATGGGCGGGCGGCGGGCGAGAGGGTCGCGGTTGCGTCCATTCGTGTCTCCTTGACCGAATTGAGAATTGAGAATTGAGAATTGAGAAAAAGGCCTAGCCGACGGCCACCGCTTCTTCGATGGAGACCCGGCGGGTCACGAGGTCCTCGATGAGGGTTTCATACAAGGCCTCGTCGAAACGGGTGTGCTCCAGGGTGCGCAGCGCGAATCCTCGGATTTGCACGCAGACGTTTCCCTGCCGATCGCAGAGATCGACGTCCACCTTCACGGCCTTGTCTTCGCGGCTGCTGCCCTTTGCGTAGCGCAGCCAGGCAACCATCTCCTTCGTGCAGGCGGAGAGGATGCGCAGCGACTCGACGGCGAACGGCACGGACGGCTTCGTCGGCGCGTCATTCCGATCGACGATCAGGCCGATGGACGCCTGCAGGGCGCTGTCCATCAGGCTGGGGTGCAGCACGTAGTCATGCTCGCTCGTGCCGACGACGGCCGGCAGGCGGAGCTCGGCGAGCAGCTCGTCCTGCCCGAAGCCGAGGGCGATGATGCCCCGGTGCGCGGGTCCGTAGTGGAGGCCCATGCGCGCGCAGATGGCATAGACCTCGGACGCTTCCCATCTGTCTTTCTGCGTGCGGCGTCCGAGCTGTTCGACGTCGATGGGGGCCGTTGCGGATCGAGGGCTGAACACGGCCTGTCCCTGGCAGTGCAGCGTCTCGCGCTCGCCATCCGTGCTGTAGATCTCGTAGTCAACGCGGTCATCTTCCGCCGGCGACAAGGCGATGGAGATCTGCCGCGGCTCGGTCACGGCGACCGGCTCGAGCCAGACGTGGTTGCGCAGTTCCACGATGCTCGACGCCGCCTGGCTCGGCCACGCCTGCTGCATCGCGGCGCGGGCCATCTCCAGGTAGGCCACCCCGGGGAGCAGCTTGTGCGCGGTGCGGCCGTCCGTGACGACCCGGTGATCGGTCAGGAAGAGCTCTTCGCCGGTGAACGTGGACGTATAGCGATGCTCGCCCATGTCCGACTCGTTGACGTGCAGCAGCGGGTGAAGGACCGCGGCGGCGGGCCGGACGACCGGCGCATCGATCCAGTAGCGCTCCCTGGCAAACGGGTACGTCGGCAGCGCGATGCGCCGCGGCTTGACCTCGCCGTAAAGCGTCGTCCAATCGACTTCCTGGCCGCCGACCCACGACTTCAGCAGTTCATCTCCGACCAGCCGCTCGCCGCGGAGCCAGGCCTCGAGTTTCTCCGCCAGTTCTTCGACGGAGCGGGCGAGGATGCCAAGGCGCTCCGCCATCGGCTCGCGGCCGATCTGGAGCGTGTACGCCATCGCGACGAGATCGATGGACGGTTGCTCGCGGACGAAGTCGAGCAGCTCGCGCGCCTTCTGCTGCAGTCGTTCCGGTGTCCTGGCGGAGAGAGGGATGAGGACGGCGCTCGTCGGCCGTCCGGCCCCGACCGGCGGCGCATGGTCGCCGAGGACCACGTGGGCGTTCGTGCCGCTGAAGCCGAAGGAGCTGGTCGCGGCACGGCGACCATCGGAGGACTCCCACTCCCGCAGCCGGCCGTTGACGTAGAACGGGCTGTCCTTCAGATCGATGTGCTCGTTGAGCTGCTCGAAGTTGATGGTGGGCGGCAGTTGCCGGTGCTTCAGGGCCATCACCACCTTGAGCAGGCCGGCCACGCCGGCCGCCGACAGGCAGTGGCCGATGTTGCTCTTCACCGAGCCGAGGGCGCAGTACGCCGTGCTCCGGGTGTACCTGGCGAACGCCTTCTTCAGGCCCTCCACCTCGATCGGATCGCCCAGTTTCGTGCCCGTCCCGTGGGCCTCGACGAGTTGGATGCCGGCCGGGTCGATGCCGAACCGGTCGTAGACCTCCTGCTCCAGGCGCGTCTGCGAGTCCGGATTGGGGGCGGTGATCCCGTTGGTCTTGCCGTCCTGATTGACGCCCCAGCCGTGGATGACGGCGTGAACGAGATCGCCGTCGCGCTCCGCGTCGGCCAGCCGTTTGAGGAGCACCACGCCCACCCCCTCGCCGGGGACGAATCCGTTCGCCCGCTGATCGAAGGTGAAGCACTTGCCGTCGGGCGAGAGCATGCCGGCCTGCGAGGTCTTGATGTGCATCTCCGGGCCGACCATCACGTAGACGCCGCCGGCCAGGGCCAGATCGCTGACACCGGACGCGAGGCTGTCGCAGGCCTGGGCGACCGAGACCAGCGATGAAGAGCAGGCCGTATCGATCGATACGCAAGGGCCCTGGAGGTTCAGAAAGTAGGCGATGCGCGCGGCGAGGATGGACATGGCGCTGCCGGTGAAGCCCTGCGCGCTCAGTTGATGCTCGCGCGAGAGCTGGTGATAGTCGCCGTTCGCGCAACCGGCGAAGACGCCGGTCCTGCTGCCGGACAGCGACCGCGCGGCGTACCCGGCGTCCTCGACCGCGTGCCAGCAGGCCTGCAGGAAGAGGCGCTGCTGCGGGTCCATGTCCTCCGCTTCCGTCGGCGAGATGTTGAAGAAGAGCGGATCGAAACGGTCGTAGTCCTCGATCGTTCCGGCCCACCGGCTGCTGCTCTTGCCGGCCAGCGGGTCGCCGGGCCGGTAGAAGGCGTCCACGTCCCACCGCTCGCGCGGCACCTCGGTGATGCAGTTCC
>DATEOX010000069.1:0-2283 GCA_035273585.1 Thermoanaerobaculia bacterium | reverse complement strand
GGCCCTACATCTACTCCTCCTCCTCGTCCCGTCCCTGCGTCATGGCCCTCGTGCTCGGCGCCGGCAGCGGCGCGCGCTCCACGGCGAACGCCGACGGCGGCTCGACGATCCCGCGGATCACGTGCTGCGCGGAGAGCATCGCCCCTTCCTGCCACCCCGGAAGATACGACACCTGGTCGCCGGCGATGAAGACGCGCTTGTCGGGATCGAGCAGCGTGTTGTAGTGCACCGGATCGACCTTGTCCCAGTTCGCCCAGCCGCCCTCCTGGAACGGGACGTTGTGCCAGGCGATGGAGAGTCCGAGCTTGCGCGGCACGTAACGGTCGAAGTCGGGATGCAGCCGCTTGGCCCCCTCGGCCGCGATGCGCAGCCGCTCCGGCAGCCCGTTCTCCCCGAACTTCCGGGCCACCTCGTCATAGTTGTACGCGCCGGTGAGCACGCCCCGCTTCTGGTCGAAGAAGTTCGCCGAGGGGTACCACATCTGCGTGATCGGATGGTCGATGTACGAGATCCCGCCGTAGATCTCGTCTTTGTCCTGCCAGAAGCGCTCGCTGGCTTGCCAGCCCACCTTGCACGTGTAGGCGAACGGCACCGCGGCGACGGCGCGCTGGAACGCCGCGTTGTAGGACGGGTTGTCTTTGATGATGCGATGGAAGATCGGCAGCGGGATGGTGCTGATGCACCAGTCGAACTTCTCCGTCTGCCGGTCGTCTTTCGTCGAGCCCTTCCGGTGCACGACCTCCACGCCGTCCGCGCCGTTCGTCACCGCCACCACTTCGCGGTCCTGCAGGATGAGCTTCTGCACGTGAGGCAGAAAGCCCTTCACGATGCCGTCCATCCCGCCCACGGGCTGGAAGAGCGTCGGCTGCCACTCGTAGTCCTCCGGCTGGTAGAACTTGTGCCGCCAGAACTCCGCGCGCAGCAGCGGGATGAGATCGAGCTTGGGCACGACCGTGCCTGGCGTGAGCACGCCCGGCTGCACGGTGTATCCCGACCGCGACGAGCCCTTGTACTGCAGCGTCTTCTTGTCCAGGTCGCCGAACACGGTCAGCAGCCCGAGGAAGCGCTTCCTGTCGCCCTCGGAGAGCGGCTGGTCGATGGCCCCCTTGTCCACGGCCTTGGCCAGCAGCTCCGCGATCCAGCCGCGCGTATCGTTGGCGATGTGCCGGTTCGGCAGCGGCTTGCCCTCGAAGGAGAGCTCGGTCTGATAGAGGTTCGCCCGCGTCGACATCACGTAGATCTCGAGCTTCACGCCGAGCTGCTTGCAGTAGTCGATGACGGTGGTGTGGTGGTAGGGGATGCGTCCCGGCCCGGCGTTGAGATACTGGCCGACGGCGAACTCGCAGGTCTGGGTGGTCTTCTTCCCGTTCGCGAATTCGACGATCTGATCGCCGCGCCGCACCGTGTAGTTGCGGCCGCCGATGTGCTTCTTCTGCGCCTCCAGCACCGTGACGTGGAAGCCGCCCTTCTGCAGCTCATACGCCGCGGTGAGCCCCGCGATGCCCGCGCCGAGGATCACCACGCGCCTGCCTTTGCCGGCGTCGGAGGAGAGGCGCAGCGGCTGGGCCTGGCCATCCGGTACGCGGATCATGCCCATGGCCGTCATCGCTTCATAGACCGCCGCCGCGCCGCCGACCTTGCCGAGCGTTTCGAGGAAGTGCCGCCGCGTGAAGTTCATCGCAAACCTCCGGCCCTGCTGAATTGTGGAAGGAGACCCGGGAGGATGATACCTCGTTGGCGATGCGGAGCAAACGGCTTACTTCGTACGCACCGTCACCTCCGCGCTCGACCCGGCCGGCACCACGTCGGCGGGCGGGCCGTTCCAGGCGATGCGCACCGGGACGCGCTGCACGACCTTCACGAAATTGCCCGAGGCATTGTCGGGGGGGAGGATGGAGAACGTCGCGCCGGTGCCGCCGGAGAGGCTCTCCACGCGGCCGGTGAAGGAGCGGCTGCCGAGGGCGTCGACCTTGATCTCCGCCTGCTCGCCGGGGCGGATGTCGCGCATCTGCGTCTCCTTGAAGTTGGCCACGACGTACGTCTGGCGCGGGACGATCTGCACGAGCGGCTGGGCGGCGGCGACGAGCGAGCCGGGGTGGACGGCGAGGCGCGATGCGATGCCGTCCGCGGGCGCCGTCACCTTCGTGTACGACAGCGACAAGCGGGCGGCTTCCAGCGATGCCGTCGCGGTCGCGACGCGGGCGTGGGCGAGGCGGGCCTCGGCTTGGGCGGCGGCGACCTGCGCCGACACCGGCTCGCTCTGCTGCAGGCGGCCCTGCGCCT